>DRTC01000064.1 GCA_011372345.1 Candidatus Cloacimonadota bacterium | reverse complement strand
TTGCTGTCGAAAATAAGAACGGTATTTACAACAGCGGAACTTTACAGAAAATAAAAGATCTCACCAAAAAATTGGGAAAAATGAAGGAGATCGATAAAGGCGATGTAACTTCGCTTTATACAGCCGATAATATCGTCGGAACCGAAGACGGAATGGATGTAAAAGCATTCTATAAAAAGACTCCGAAAACGGTTGAGAAACTAAAGGAGCTTCAGGAAAAAGTGCGTTCCAACGATATGGTTTTCGGCCGGTTGGTTTCCGAAGATGAAACGGTTGCGGTGATTATTGCGGAAATCGAGGATGATGTCTTTTCCCAAAAATTTTATCATCAAATTTTAGAACTGGCGAAATCGTTTTCAGGACCGGAAAAACTTTATGTTGCCGGAAGTCCGATCGTGGAAGGAACAATGGCTTTTTTGGGACCTCGCGATATGAAAAAGATGGTTCCGATCGTGATCCTGGTAATTATTCTTGTGCTTCTGCTGGTGATGAGAAGTTTCCGTAATACCATCTTTACCCTTCTCGTCGTTCTGTTCAGCGTTGTCTGGACATTTGGTTTGATGGCTGCTTTCAAAATTCCGGTTTATGCGGTTTCCACGATGATTCCCGTGATGCTGATCGCCATCGGAGTCGCGGATGGGATCCATCTTTACAGCCATCTCGATCTATTCCTGAATGAACACCCGCAAGCAACCCGCAAAGAAGCAGTTTCCGATATGCTGAAAGGAATGTGGAAACCGGTGGTAATGACTTCCGTAACTACTTCGGTCGGTTTTATTTCGTTGCTCACATCAGAAGTTTTTCCCATCAAATATTTCGGATTATTCACTGCTTTTGGAGTTCTGGCTGCGATGCTTTTTTCCCTTATTTTGATACCCTCGGCAATTCTGATTTTCGGTTTTCCAAAAAGGAAATTTAAAAAGGATAAGAAGAAGAAATCTCAAAATCCATTCTCCTACAGGTTTGCGTCAGGTGTGATCAAACACAAAGTTCTCACGCTCTCTCTTACCATCATCATCGTTGCAGTTTCCATTTTTGGGATCACCAAAGTTTGGATCAATTCCAGTTTCCTGGAAAAATTCGAGAAGAACAGTGATATCGTCCTCACCGATAAATTCATCAACGAACATTTTGGAGGAACGAGCCGTTTAAATGTGATCCTGGAAGCAAAAGAAAATGATGTTATGAAATCTCCTACGGCTTTGAAACTGATAGATAAATTACAAAACGAGGTGGAAGAAAGGTTGGAACTCGTGGGAAATTCTTTCTCGTTGGCAGATTATCTAAAACGGATGAACAAAGTGATGCACGCCGACAATCCCGAATTCGATGTTGTTCCCGCTACGCAGGATTTGAATGCTCAATATTTATTGCTTTACGAGATGAGCGGCGATCCTGAAAATTTGTGGAAAGTCGTGGATTATAACTTCAAAATTGCAAATTTGACGATTCAATTGAAAAGCGATAATTCCAAAGCGATCAAAAGTGCGATTGCAGTAGTAGAGGAATTCAGAAACGATTTTGACCAACTCGGGATCAACATAAATTATGCAGGTTCGGGTTATAAAGCACTCGTTTTCACAGATTTGATTTTGGAAGGTCAGGTCAAAAGTCTGGTGATGTCTTTGATCTTAATTGTCTTGCTACTTACTTTGATGTTCCGCAATTTTTGGGTTGGGATCATCGGTTCTGCTCCTATCGTTATCACTGCAATTATCGGTTTCGGAGTGATGGGACTACTGAATATTCCGCTCTCAACTACAACTGCTCTTATCTCCAGTATTGCTATCGGGATCGGCATCGATTATGCTGTTCATTTTATCGAGCGCTACAAGATTTATGCAAAAGAAACGCGTGATAAACAAAAAACTATGGAAGGAACAATGCATCATTCCGGACGCGCAATTATCTTCAATGCAATGGTTGTGATCGCCGGATTCCTGGTTTTGCTGTTTTCCGTGTTCCCACCTAATCGCAGTTTGGGAGCGTTGGTCTCGTTGAATATGTTCACCAGTTTTTTGGGAACGGTAACGATTATGTATCTGCTGCTTTATAAAACGAATCTGTTTTTTGGGAAGAAGAAGACTCGAGTTCACAAGAGCGCAGCGAAAGTGGACTTGAGTCGGAATGAAAGATAAGACCATTCGCAAGGTTTCAAATTGTTTCGGTTTCTTCATTCTGAAGCAATCTTTCGAGACGAAAAGTTTTATCGCATTCTGAACTCCATTTGCTTCGCAATGAAGTCCAGTCTGCTTATGATTGCATTTGGGGACAAGCAAGCAAAAGTATCACAATCATTCCTGATTGTGCAAAATCTCAAACAGGAATGTTTGAGTTACATTAAAAACGGAGGAAAAATGAAAAAATTTACAATTATCGTAATAGCAGTGTTGATGATGGCTGCAACCTTGGCAGCACAAGAAATCACAGGTTTGCAAATTATCGAAAATGTTTATAATCGTCCCACCGGAAACGATCAAACTGCAGATCTGACGATGACTTTGATCAATTCTCGTGGAGATGAGCGAGTTCGAGAAATTAAACAATTTGTAAAAGATTTTGGAGATAAG
>DRTC01000063.1 GCA_011372345.1 Candidatus Cloacimonadota bacterium | reverse complement strand
TGATGGACCTCGAAATATTGTAGGAGCAGTTCGTGTAGCCTGTGATCATCAGGCAAAAGGAAAGGGTGTTCTAGTTGTCCTGAATGATGAGATCGATGCAGCCAGAGATGTTGTTAAAACCGATTCCAGTAAAACAGATGCTTTTTTAACTCCTTCTTATGGTCTGCTTGGAATAATCGATCCGGATAGGATTATTTTTTACAGAGAATTGATTGTCAAAGAGAAAATCCATACGGATAAGATTGAATCTAATATTGATTTGATCAAATGTGTGAGCAGTATGGATGGTCGTTTTATCAAAACCTCGATCGAAAACGATGCAAAAGCAATTGTCCTCGAAGCATTTGGCAGGGGAAATGTTCCCAGGTTCATTGTTCCGGAAATCAGAGAAGCGATCATTAAAAACATTATCGTTGTAGTCGTTTCTCGAACTTATACCGGAAGAGTTCTACCCGAATATGGTTATGAAGGTGGTGGAGCTTATCTGAAAAAGATAGGAGTTATTTTTGGAGAAGATATTAAAGGTCCGAAAATGAGGATCAAATTGATGGTTCTTTTTGGGAAGTACAAGGATCCGGAATTAGTCAGGAAGTATCTTTTGGAAAATTGAACTCATATAATTTAAGAATTAATCATTTTGCTTATTCTGTCATTATGAGTCCCGAAGGTTTTCGGGATTACATTTCTTTCGAAGAAATTTACCTTATAAAGGGATTCTTAAACAGAAACTAACTCTTTCAGAAAGAGATAACCTTAAAATGACAATCAATCTTTCAATTTATTTAGTCTTTAAAAAGGAAATGAGATGTTGAACATTGTGGAAATAATCAGAGAAAGCTTCGTCCATCATATTGTATTCAGTGCAGGTTTATTGCTGATTGTCGGGTATTTGTTCGGACAGTTAGCAGAGAAAGCAAAATTACCTGCGATCACAGGTTATATTTTTGCTGGAATTTTAATTGGCAGTTCCGGATTAAAATTTATTCGACACGAAAATATGCACATGCTGAACATTGTTTCGGAAATAACATTATCTTTCATTGCCATGATAATTGGCGGAGAATTCTCCTTTTACAAATTACGAATCTATGGGAAAAAAGTGATCTTATTGACAGTCTCTCAAATGTTTCTCACTTTCGCTCTTGTCTCTGCAGGTTTGATCTTATTAAATCTACCTGTTTATGTTTCCTTTCTTCTCGGAGCGATCGGAGCTGCAACCGCTCCTGCTGCTACTGTTGTCATAGTAGAGAAATTGAAAGTTAAAGGTGAATTTGTCGATTATCTTTATGGGATAGTCGCTCTTGATGACGCCGGAACCGTAATCTTATTTTCAATTGCATTTGCTTTATCAACTTCTATTATTGGAGAGGTAAATGTAAATTTCGGGATTTCGATCATTCATGCTTTTCTGGAAATTTTTTATTCGCTCATAATCGGGATCATCGGAGGTTTCCTGATCCATTTTGCATCTTCAAAAAAGAGAAATATCAATGAGATCAAGATCATAACACTCGGTATTTTATTTTTGACAACCTCGATCTCCATCAGTCTGGAACTTTCTCCCTTGATCACCAATATGACCGCCGGCATGCTGATCATTAATTTGAGTAAAAAAAACATCAAGATCTTGTCCTCGCTTCAACCTTTGACTCCACCCTTGTATGCAATCTTTTTCGCGGTTGCCGGAGCAGAATTAAGTCTTTCCATTTTTAAAGACAGCACCGTTCTGATCGCGGGATTAACTTTTATTATCCTCCGCGCATTTGGAAAATACTTCGGTATCTATTTTTCAGCAACTTCCTTGAAAGCTTCTGAAAATGTAAAAAAATATCTCGGATTAGGATTATTACCACAAGCCGGAGTTGCGATCGGACTGGTTCTTTTTGTGCAGGCATCTCCCATAATCGAGCAGGCTTCAGCAGCTATTCACTTGGAAATCGATAAAATGATCAATATCGTGTTGATGTCGGTTTTCTTCAATGAACTTTTCGGTCCCCCGCTCGCCAAGTATGCGATCTTGAAAAGCATTAAAAGGAGAAATTAGCAACGAACAAAACGAACAATACTAACAATTAATTCTTTGTTTTTTTTATGTTGCCAATCAGGGGATGGGGAACAATTAATAGATATTATTTTGTTGGTTTTGTTAGCTGTTAAATCAAAAAAAAGGAGAAAATAATGAATA
>DRTC01000062.1 GCA_011372345.1 Candidatus Cloacimonadota bacterium | reverse complement strand
GTCTCATTAATTCATCGGAATCAAATTGGTTTTTCAAGCGAATATTGATCCTGATAAATTCATGATCAGAAGCAGAATCCAATTTTTCCTGAAGTTGAGGAGTGAGCAAGGAGTTCTCTTGAGTTTTTCCCCAACACAAACCTGACATTAACAAAAACAACATAATAAAAACTAAATTTTTCATACATCCTCCAATATAATATTCAATAAAAGCAATCGCTTTTACAGTTTTCCTCAGATGCTAAATCAAAATAATATGAACTGATGTCAAGTATGAAATCGTATTTAAGCAAAGGTGATACTTATGACAAAAGAATATCACCTTTTAAAATACCATTGCAAATACTATTGTTAAAGAATTTCTAATTAAAATTTTTTCGTAAAGACAGATTTATTCACAAATAGCAGTCACAAAATAGAATTTCTTCCAATCTGGGACAGGCTCATCCCAGAACGGATCGGGAATTTCAGTTCCTTCAGGTTCAAGCTGCCATTCATTTAAAGGAATGTAGGCGTCTGGTGATGAATAAATATTGTAGAATGAAGCACCGGCAACAGGTTCCCAGAATAAAACAACATTTTCTCCCATTATTCTGATCTTTACCTTTTGAGGTGTGCAGGAAAGACTTGTCTCATCAGTATCAATTGCTGTTACGGGAGTATATTTTGTATAATTATCTGAATAATACTGTTCTTGATCCATAAAGATTTCCTCAAAAGAAAGACCTGAACATTGTTCACTGTCAGCGATCTCGATTTTAAGATGCAACAATTGAGTTGGAGCAGCCGGCAGATCATTCCCTTGAGAAGGAAGTGCCAGCGGATTGAATAGCGATTGGACAGAGAACATCGAGGGAGTTTCGTCAAAAAGGATCATTTCATATAAAGGAACTCTCATCTCTCCTTCGAGAAGCGTTCCTTTCGTGATTTCCGCATGTCCGTTCCCAATAATATTTTCGCCAAATCCGAAAGCATCATAATTTATATAAACCGAATTATCGCCGAGTTTTGTTCCTGTTTCGGAAGCAGAAGCCATGACATCGAATTCAAAGAAGTTTCCTTGTTCAGTAAGAACTGCATTCTCAAAAGTAAATGTAATCCCAACAGCATCATAATAATCAAAAGTAATATCATTTAATAAAGGGGTGGTCATAAGATCGGAAGTATAGAGTTCAGCTTGATATTGGATCCATCGACTATTATCATGTACCGGATTTATCTCGAAAGGACTCGTCTCATACCAGCCGGAAGGATCATTTTCCGGTCCAAACCAAACTGCGTTTTGCAGATCTGCTTCCGTGTCAGCAGTTCTGATCCGAAATTTTATATGTTCCCCATTCGCATTCCAGGAAACCGTATTGAATCCTGCTCCAACCGGAATAGTAAAGCCTGTATCATGAGCGGAAGAAACGAAAGTTCCCGTTTCAGGATATTTCTTATCGAATTCACCTTCATCATATTTTAGGAAGGCAAAATCATCGACCCGAATATCGATCGATTCATTGGCGTGGTCAACATCATAACATATTTTAATGCGATAATTATTCAAGGGATTCGGATGATAATGAAAACCGATCAATGTTCCGTTCACGAGACCATAAGCAAGGTTTGAATCATTATCATAAATAATTCTCCAGGTAAGATATGTATC
>DRTC01000061.1 GCA_011372345.1 Candidatus Cloacimonadota bacterium | reverse complement strand
GAGCAAAAAAATTCCTTTACCTGACAAATGCCAATAAGCGATTTCTAATTGGAAAGGAGTATAAATTGAAGAGAAGTCCGTTTCTGGATAGAATTGAAAATGAATTGATCGAATTTTCCAAAACTGAATATAAGAAAAAAGAGAAGAAGGATGATCTGCAGATAAGGTTGTTTAAATAACTAACATTATTTAAAATTCCGAAATAATTTGCTCTCAACATAAACCGTGAACTGATCAGTGTTTCAACAGCATTGGGATAATTTTGTTATTGGAAACCTGTAAAAGTGGGATATTTTCTCTTTTTTCTCAACGATAATCGGGATAATTTTTATGTTGACAGTCAAACCTACAAGGATAATTTGTCTCTTATGAGACATAGAACATTATTTGCGAAGCTATTAGAACATTTGGAAAAGAAGCAGATTTCATTAATAATCGGCGCCCGTCAAACCGGAAAAACCACTATAATGCAGCAAATGAATTCGTCTCTGAAATCCAAAGGAAAGCAAACTTTTTTTTTGTCATTAGAAGATCCAGAAGTATTAGACAATTTGAACGCTCATCCCAGGAACCTTTTCAATATTATCCCACCTTTCGACGATAAAGACAGATATTTTGTTTTCATCGATGAAATTCAATACCTTGATAATCCGACAAATTTTCTCAAATATCATTATGATTTGCATAGTCCGCAAATAAAACTGGTAGTCAGCGGTTCTTCGGCATTTTATCTCGATGAGAAGTTCAAGGATAGTCTCGCCGGAAGGAAACGGATTTTTACTTTACAAACTTTAAGTTTCGAGGAATTTCTCATCTTTAAAAACAGGGAAGAAATTGTTCCTTTTATAAATTCCGGAAATATTCCTGAAATCTATTTAGCAGAACTGAATAAATGGTTAAATGAATACCTCCTTTTCGGTGGATATCCGGATGTTGTTCTGGAATCGAATATTAATGAGAAAGAATTGATTTTAGACGATATCGCAGAATCTTATATGAAAAAGGAGGTTTTGGAAGCAAACCTGAAATCTCCGGATGCTTACTTTGAGATTTTGAGAATTTTATCAGCAGGTAAAGGAACTTATAACGGCAATCGGATTGGAAATGAACTGCATATAAGCCAGACAAGTTTGAAGAATTATGTGAAATTGATGGAAATCTCATTTCATATTTCACGAGTTCGACCATTTCACAGAAATTTTACTAAAGAATTACGAAAAATGCCTAAAATCTACTTTAATGATTTAGGCTTGAGAAACTATTTCCGAAAAAATTATTCTCCCATCGCTCTAAGAATGGATAAAGGAGAATTGTTGGAAAATTATGTTTTTAGAAGATTCCTCGATTTTTATACCCTTGATGAAATAAAATTCTGGAGAACTCAAAAAAAACAGGAAGTCGATTTTATTATCCAGGAATCAAAAGCGTATGAAGTAAAGTTTTCGGAACAATCTTTCAAACCTTACAAGTATAAATTCTTTCAGGAAAAATATCCGGAGATAAATTTTCGATTAATCCATTATGAAAATGTCCTTAAATTCAAAATTCAGGAATGATAAAAGTTAATCAATTTGCCAAATCGATATTAACGAGATCAAAGTTTTTTTTTGATCCTTCGAGAAACCAAGAACTGATCAGTGTTTCAGGGCAATTGGGATAATTTCTATATTGGAATCCTTCATAATCGGGATAATTTTGAAATCGAGACTTGTAAAACAATCAATCTTGATTGTTCCAATCTTGATTGTTCTTTGCACAAACAAGAATGTTTGCGAAATATAATTCGTGAATTATGTGTAATTCGCATATCAGGGCATAGTTTGAACGAAGACAGGTGGATAACAAAAGGAAGAAAAATGCAAAATGAAAAGATCTATTTAGAAAGGATCAAACGATTCATCAACGAAATCTATGAGAAAAGATATTTTAATCACACTCCATTAGAAGCGGAATACATTGTAGATAAAATCAATCCGATTCCGTATCAAAAAGTAATAAAAAGGAAATTCAAGCCAATCAAAATTGATGAAAAATGGGGAGAAGACTGGAGTTGCGGCTGGTTCAAGTTTAAAGGAGATATTCCATCAAAATTCAAAGGTCTGGAAGTTGCTGCTCTAATTGATATTCAGGGAGAAGCATGTGTTTTCAAAGATGGAGTTCCGTATGTTGGATTAACAAATAAAATTCATTGGAATCTTTTTTCAGGAAAGAATTTTGTTCCACTTTACAATAATGCAGAAGGTAGAGAAAAAGTCGAACTTCTGCTCGAAGCAGGAGCCAACGGACTTTTCGGAAAATCTGATCAAGACTATAAATTGAAGCAGGCAGAACTGGTCTGCGTTAACAGGAAGATTTATGATCTCGATATCGATTTGCGTGTTTTGAACTCTTTATTGGAATCATTGGAAGAAAAGTCTCCTCATCGCAAAAAGATCATCTCTGGAATTAATGAAGTCGTCAATATCTGGCAGGACGGGAAAGGAATCGACAAATGTCTGCTGATCACGAAAAAACTTCTCTCCCAATCGGCAAATGCCAGTTCTCTAACCGTTTACTCGATCGGTCATGCTCATCTCGATTGTGCCTGGTTATGGCCTCTGCGGGAAACACGCAGGAAAGCTGGACGGACTTTCTCGACTGCTCTGAAGTTTATGGAAGAATTTCCGGATTACAAATTCGGTGCTTCCCAGCCGCAATTGTATCAATTCGTAAAAGAGGATTATTCCGAACTATATCAGAAGATCAAGCAAGCAGTGAAAGATAAAAAATGGGAATGTCAGGGAGCGATGTGGGTTGAGCCGGATATGAATCTGACGAGTGGGGAATCGCTGGTGCGACAGTGTTTCTACGGGAAGAAGTTTTATCGTGATGAATTTAGTGTGGAAGTCGATAACTGCTGGCTTCCCGATGTTTTTGGATATTCTGCTGCTCTTCCGCAAATCCTGAAAAAATGCGGAGTTGATTTTTTTATGACGCAGAAAATTTCCTGGAATGCAACCAACACTTTTCCTCATCACACTTTTTATTGGGAAGGAATAGACGGAACTCGCATCCTCACACATTTTCTTCCTACTAATGATTATAACTTGAGCAATTTCCCGCATCAACTTATTGAAAGCGAAAAACGCTTTGCTCAATCCGATGTTTCTGATGATTTTTTGAATCTTTATGGAATTGGTGATGGCGGCGGAGGACCTTCCCGATTTCAAATCGAGATGGGAATTCGTCAGCAGAACCTGGAAGGAACTCCCAAATTCAAGTTTTCTTTTGCTCAAGACTTTTTTGATAAAATATCACAAATCCCGCCCGAAAAACTGCCGGTCTGGGTAGGAGAACTCTATCTCGAACTTCATCGCGGTACTTACACAACCCGCGCTTTGATGAAAAAGTTTAATCGACAATTAGAAACAAAATTACACGATGTGGAATTTCTCTCAACTTTGGTTGAAAATTATCCCAAAGCAGAAATCGAGCAGATCTGGAAAGATACGCTGCTCAATCAATTTCATGATATTCTGCCAGGTTCTTCTATCGGTTGGGTTTATGAAGATGCTTGTCGAACGAGCGAGCTGAATTTACGGAAATTAGAGAAAATCCAAAATGAGATAATCTCCAAACTGTATGGGAAAACTGATAAAATTGGTGATAATTTCATAGTTTACAACACTTTATGCTGGGATAGAAAAGAGATCATCCAAATTCCTGCTCCTAAAGGAAATTACTGGGTGGAAGGTGAATACGGAGCAGGAACAATTAACACGAGTGATAGGAATTTTATCGAATATGAAGTTTGGATTCCGGCAATGGGTTATACTGCGATCAGATTGGAACCAACGAACATTTCTTTTCCAGCAGGTGAACCATTGCTGAAAGCAACAGCAACATTTTTGGAGAATGGTTTGATCAAAGTTGAAATCGCAGACGATGGTTCGATTTCATCCATTTTCGATAAAGAAGAAAATAGGGAAGTATTGTCTGGATTCGCTAATAAACTGCTATTGTGGGAAGATAAACCAATCAATTGGGAATCGTGGGATATTAATCATTTTTATCGTGAAACAATTCCGGAACAGGCAAAAAGAGCTTCCGTTCAGGTTGAAAAACTAACCGATTTGCAGGCAGTAATTCTCCAGAAATTTAAAATTGGAAATTCAAAAATCGAACAGAAAGTTTCCATCCGAAATAATTCTAAATTAGTAAAAATTGAAAATAAAGTCGACTGGAAAGAAGCACAAAAAATGCTGCGTGCTTCTGCGAAAGTAAATATTTTTACGAATGAAGCAACTTCTGAAATCCAGTTCGGAACGATAAAAAGACCGACTCACTCCAACACAACCTGGGATGATGCCAAATTTGAAATCCCAGCCCAGAGATTCGTTGACCTTTCCCAATCCGATTATGGAATCGCTCTCATCAACGATTGTAAATACGGACATTTTATCAAAGATAATTTCCTCGATCTGAATCTTCTCCGCAGTCCCAAAGATCTGGATGAAAAATCCGATATTCACAAGCATGAATTCACATTCTGCTATTATCCACATAAAGGGAATTTGATCGCCTCCGATACTCTCGAAATTGCTCATAAACTGAATGATCCGGTGATTTTCCATCCGATAAAAAATCTTCCTGAGAAAAGATCTTTTGGCTTTTATCAAATCCAAGGACAAAATGTGAAACTGGAAACTATCAAAAGAGCAGAAAACGGGAAAGGAACAATTTTAAGACTTTATGAATATGCAGGTTCTAATTCTAAAATAATTCTCAACATCCTAAAAGACTGGAAATCGGTTATTGAAACCGATTTGCTGGAGAATGATTTAAAGTCCATCGAAGGAGAATTTAATTCTATCGAACTGGAATTTAATCCTTTTGAGATCAAGACTTACAGGATCGAATTCTAAAATAATTTCTTAACTTTTAAAGAGATTGAAAATTAGTGAGAAAAAAATATTGACAAATAATTGGTTAAAAAAAGCTAGAAGCAATATGAAAAAAGAGAAGTTATCATTAAGTTTCTATTGTGTTTTGTTTGATGGAGTTTGAATACTTTTTTAAATTATTGAGATGAGTATGAGAATTAAATATCGAAATTAAAAAAATGATTGTTACTATCGTAATTAAACTATTTGAGCCTTTAATGTCGTAAATTAAAATTTGAATTTTAGATCCAAAAAAAATTAAGGAGAGTTTTATTATGAAAAAATTAGTTCTATTTACAATGGTTTTTTTATTGATAAGTTTATCACTTTTCAGTATCGCTGAAGACCAGAAACTGCTTGATCGACAAACGAATGGTTTAGCTCCTCACAGAGAATACTTCAATACAAATAAAAAAACTGATACGGATCAATATCGTGATCCTGATTTTGAAGGTTATGCCTATAATGCTTATGATCCATCCTCAACTTATGCTGAGGGTCCAATTTATTTTGCCGGCTCCGATCCCTCCTCGATCACACTTCTTGCTCCCACGCAATCAACTGATTTCATAGCAGGTGCTTGCTGGCTGGCTGATGAAGAAACCTGGTACGGCACTCAATATGGGGGAGGATTATATTCCATTGATCATACAAATGGAAATATGACTTACATTGGTAATACAGCAGTGGGTTTTCAGGGTATCGAATACGATGATGCCTCAGGGATAATGTATGCAACAGATGGTACAAGTTTGTACACTCTTGATTGGACAACAGGTGCAAGTACTCTTATTGGCTCTCATAATATTGGTGACACAATGATAGGTATTGCAGGAGATGGGGAAGGAAACTTGTATGGTGTATCTGTTAGTTTTACTGCAATTTCCCCTTTGTATTCTATTGATCCGGCTACTGGAAATGCAACCTCTATCGGTTCAACCGGTGGTCAACTCTTATACGCACAAGATCTTGCTTTTGATAAAGATAATGGAATCCTTTATTCTGCTGCTTATTTTGGAGACGGAACTCCTCCCGGATTGTATGAAATTGATACGGGTACGGGAGCAATGACCGGTTGGGGAGATTTCCCCGGGGGAATGGAAGTATCCGGTTTTGCAATTCCTTATACGCTTGCCGAACCAGGAGCTCCGGCTGCTCCATCTGATCTGGTCGTTCTTCCCGATGATATGGGAGGTTTGAGCGTCGATCTGTCATGGACAAATCCTGATCTAACTTTTGATGGTGATCCTCTGACAGAACTTATGGAAATGAGAGTTTATCGTAATGATGTTTTAGTATATACTGATGACTCACCTACAATTGGCGGAGCTTCTGCCTGGACAGATAACACTGTTTCACCGGCAGGAATGTATAATTACGCTGTGCGTGGATATAATTCTGATGGTGAAGGTCCTGCTGCCTCAGAAGAAGTCTGGGTTGGTGAAGATGTACCAAACATTGTTACTGACCTGCTTGGATCTGATGTCAGTACCAGGGATTTAATGGCTCAACTGGATTGGACAAATCCGACCGAGGGTATGCATGGCGGATATTTCACGGGTGTTACCGGTTATTTGATTGAAAGAATTAACGATGGTGCAGATTTTGATATTCCCGGACCCGTTACCCAATGGGTAGATGATACAATAACCGAAGTAGGTATCTATCAATACTCTGTTACTCCATATAATAATGCGGGTGTTGGTCCGATAGAATTTTCTAATCAATTTGGAGTAGGAATAACTGTTATTGAAATTGGAAATGCAGAGACTCTTGATTACCAGATCCCAATGAATATCTGGTATCAAAACAGCATGGTTGAGGTTGTTTACCAGAAAGAATGGATCGGAGTAGGTATG
>DRTC01000060.1 GCA_011372345.1 Candidatus Cloacimonadota bacterium | reverse complement strand
TCATTATTCTTAAATCATAAAAAGAATATCGAATGATGATCAGTGATTGCAGAATGATGAAGATTGATTTTTTTCAACAATCAACAATCGGTGTTCATTATTCTTAAATCATAAAAAGAATATCGAATGATGATTAGTGATTGCAGAATGATGAAGTATAAAAAAAACAAGGAGGAATGTATGGAAAAAGTATCGATTATCGGTAGTGGTAATGTGGGAGTTGCAGCAGCGTTTTATCTCGCAGAAAAAGGTTCGGCAAACATTATGTTGATCGACAAATTAGAAGGAAAAGCCGAAGGAAGTGCTCTTGATCTTTCCGAGGCATCACCTTTACGCGGTTATAATATCAAGATCGAGGGATCTTCTGATATTAAAAAAATTAAGGGCTCCAAAGTCGTTGTGATCACAGCCGGAAAAGTCAGGAAACCGAATACTCTTCGACTTGAATTGTTAGAAGAGAATGTAAAGATCATTGACCCGATCATCGAAAATATCAAAAAATATGCACCAAACTCGATCATCATCGTTTTAAGTGAACCTGTTACTGCAATGACATATTATGCCTGGAAAAAATCCGGTTTTGACAGGATGAAAGTTCTGGGAGTTGCCGGTAAATTAGATGTGACGCGAGTTTGTGAATTTGTGGCTCAGGAACTTGAAGTTACACCTATCGAGGTTAGTGCTTTGGTTCTTGGAGGTCATCACAAATTTATGGTTATTCCGCCCGAATTTATCAGGGTTTGCGGAATACCAATTACAGAATTGTTGCCGGCAGATAAAATAAAAGAGATAATTTCCAAAGCTAGGGAAGCCGGTACGGAAATTTTGTCTTTATTGAAAAGACAAACCTCGATGTATTCTCCGGGAGCTGCTATTGCCGAAACCGTTGGTGCGATCATGAGTGATACAAAAGCAATTATTTGTGCTCCAACCTGTCTTGATGGAGAATATGGTTTTAAGAACAATTGCCTGGATGTTCCTGTGCAATTGGGAACAGATGGCATTGAAAAAATTATTGATCTCGAACTATCGTTGTCTATAAGAGAACAGTTGCAGGAATCGGCAAATGTGATCAGTAAAACAATCGAATCATTGGGAATATAGGGGGAAATCATGAAAGTTAGTATAATTGGAAGTGGAAATGTTGGAGTTGCCTGCGCCCTTTATCTGGCGGAAAAGAAAGTTGCGAATATAACATTAATAGACATTGTCGATGATTGGGCAAAAGGTAAAGCAATGGATATCGTACAAGCTTCTCCTATTAGAAGATATGATGTTTATATTAATGGCTATTCCGAGATGTCAATGATCAAGGATTCGGATGTAATTGTGGTTACAGCGGGTAAACCGAGATTACCGGGAATGTCCCGCGAGGATTTGGTCAAGGATAATGTCAAGATCATGAAAAGTGTTTCGGAAGAAATTGCCAAATATGCTCCTAATGCGGTTGTCATTACAGTTACAAATCCGCTTGATATTTTAGCTTATGTTGCTCTGAAAGTTACAGGTTTTGCTTTGAAAAAAGTAATCGGTATGGCAGGTGTTTTAGATTCTTCCAGATTCAGATATTTTATCGCTGATGAACTGGGTGTGAGTCCTCTCAATGTAACAGCTCTTGTTCTGGGCGGTCATGGTGATCTGATGGTACCATTACCAAGATATTCGACTGTTCACGGTATTCCGGTAACGGAACTTTTACCGAGAGCTACAATAGAAAAACTGGTTACCCGAACTCGTAAAGCAGGTGGAGAAATTGTCGCATATCTGAAAACGGGAAGTGCTTACTGGTCACCTGGAAGTTCTGCTGCCGAAATGGTTGAGTGTGTCGTTCGTAACAGGAATAGAATTCTGCCTTGTTCTGCTTATCTGCGGGGAGAATACGGAATCGACGGATTATTCTCCGGTGTTCCGATTAAAATAGGTAGAGGTGGAGTCGAAGAAATTATTGAATTATCTCTGACTACGGAAGAGAAGGATGCGCTTCATCTTTCTGCAGCTAAAGTCCGGGAAGCCATCGAGAAGATAGAATCTGAAAAATTGATCTAAATGAAGATAAATATTCCATATTGGGGAGAGGAATTAAATATTTCTCTCCCTAAACAAAATGTCGGAGAGATCGTCTATCCGAACACCGTCGAACTTCGTCCTGAAAAAGAAGTGATCTCTGAAGCTTTAAAAAATCCCTTAAATTCACCTTCCTTTGAGAATTTTATCAAAGGTAACGAACCGATCCTTTTTATCATCAACGATGCGACCAGACCAACTCCGAATGCAAAGATAATTGATCTTTTATGGAGTAAGATCAAAAACAAAGACATAAAATTTATAATTGCTACCGGTGCTCATCGTGGTGCGAGCAAAGACGAATACATCGAACTTTTTGGCAATCATTATTCCGAACTTCTGAATAAAACAATATCTCATGATGCGAAAAATGAAAGCGAGAATATTTTTATCGGAAAGACTCAAAACGGGACTGAAGTTTATTTTGACAAATTAGTTTTTAAAGCAAAAAAGATAGTTTATATTACTTCTGTCGAACCTCATTATTTTGCCGGATATACTGGCGGAGCAAAATCATTTTTACCCGGAATTGCCGGTTTTAAAACTATCGAGCAAAATCATGCCCTGGCTTTGAAATCAACTGCAAAAGCCCTGATAACCGATGGAAATCCGGTTCGGGAAGATATCAAAGAAGCATATGACCTGCTTGCAAAAAACAAACAGATATTTTCAATTCAAACCGTTCTGAACAAAGATCATAAAATTTACTATTGTGTTTGCGGAGAAACTCACGAAGCTTTTAATATGGCTACCGGAAAAGCAAAAGATGTTTTCTCGGTTGAGATCAAAGATAAGGCTGATATTGTAGTTGCAGTTGCTCCTTATCCTATGGACATCGATCTTTACCAATCCCAGAAAGCGATCGATAATAGCAAACTGGCTTTAAACGAAAACGGAATAATGATCCTGATTTCCAGCTGTAGAAAAGGAGTTGGTGGAGAAACTTTTTTAAAATTGATGAGTTCAGCCCGAAATCCCGATGATGTCTTTGATAAAATTTCCAAAGGTTATAAACTCGGTTATCATAAAGCGGCTAAACTTGCCGAAATTATGAAATGGGCTTCTTTGTGGGCTTACACGAAACTTGATCCGAAATTACTGGAAAACATTTTTATCAAAGGATATTGGAATCTGCAGAAAGCAATCGATAGAGCCCTCGAGATCAAAGGAAACGAAAAGATCATGTTCCTGATGGATGCCAGTATGACCGTTCCCCGCGTTGCTCCTCGAATTTTGCATAAAAATAAATATATTTACAGCCCGACCAGCGAAAAAATTAAATCTAAAAAAAGTATCAATTTTGATGCTTTTTTTGATGATTGATATTTCTGCTTGTTCTCAAATTCTCCTGAAAAGTTTCGTGAGAAACACAATTTGGAGAAGGAATTTTATTTCAAGTAAGATAATCAAAATGAAATTATTATAAAACCAACATTCCCAGATGGAATTCAGGAATGAAAAGAAATGAAAAATAAGGAAAAAATTTAAATGTCCACAAAAATGCATAAAAAGAATCCGTCATTTCACAATGAACTCAAAGTTTCAAAAAAAGGTTTAGATCTTATCCGCGATCCAATGTTGAATAAGGGATCTGCGTTTTCTGAAAAAGAAAGAGAGGACTTCAATCTTTATGGATTAGTACCTCCCCATGTCTCAACCTTGAAACAACAAATCCAGAGAGTAACTGAAAATTATCGTCGAAAAGATACGGATATTGGAAAGTATATTTTCCTGGAAGCTTTGCACGACAGAAATGAAACTCTTTATTACGCGATGTTGTTAAATAATTTAGAAGATATGACTCCCATAATTTATACACCGACAGTTGGGCTTGCCTGCCAGCAGTACGGTCATATTTTCAGAAGAACAAGAGGAATGTATATTTCAGCGAGAGGAAAGGGAGAAATAAAAAAGAGGATAAACAATTGGCCTGTTGATGAAGTAGATGTGATCGTTGTTACCGATGGAAGTCGAATTTTAGGTTTAGGTGATCTGGGAGCAAGCGGTATGGGAATTCCGGTTGGGAAATTATCTCTTTATGTTGCTTGTGCAGGCATCCATCCTTCCAAAACTCTTCCGATCGTGATCGATGTCGGCACGGAAAACGAAGATCTGCTCGATAATCCTTTATATCTTGGCGAAAATCATCGTCGTTTAAAAGGTGAAGATTTTTATGAAATTTTAGATGAATTTATTATCGCTGCTCATGAAAGATGGCCCCGTGCTCTAATCCAATTCGAAGATTTTACTAATGACCACGCTTTTCCATTATTAAAAAAATATCGAGAAAAATTACTCTGTTTCAATGATGATATCCAGGGAACCGGAAGTGTTGCTCTTGCCGGATTATTAGCAGCCATGAGAATTACCAAAGAAAAATTGGGCGATCAGCGAATTGTGTTTTTTGGTGCTGGCTCTGCTGCTGTTGGAATTGCCGATATGATCGTTGCCGGGATGGTTGAAGAAGGTTTATCCAAAGAAAAGGCACGAAAAAATTTCTGGTTTCTGGATAGTAAAGGACTGGTTACTACTACTCGAGGAGACGAATTAGCAGAACATAAGATCCCTTATGCCAGATCAGGGAAATTCCAAAAAAAATTATTGGATGTTGTAAAAACAGTCAAACCTACTGTTCTGGTAGGTGTCAGTAAACAACCGTGTGCGTTTAATGAGCAGGTTGTTCGTGAAATGAAGAAGCATGTTGAGATTCCGGTTATTTTCGCTCTTTCTAATCCCACTTCAAAATCGGAATGTTCACCCGAACAAGCCTATAAATGGACAGACGGTAAAGTTGTTTTTGCCAGTGGAAGCCCGTTTAAACCTATAGAATTTAAAGGAAAAACATATTACACAGGTCAGGGAAATAACATGTATATTTTTCCAGGAGTCGGTCTGGGAGCAATTTCCTGTAAAGCAACTAAAATTCCTGATTCGATGTTTTATATAGCAGCTAAAACACTGGCTGAACTCGTTAGCGAGAAAGACCTGAAAAAAGGTAGAGTTTATCCTGATTTGAACGATATCAGGGAAATTTCTGCTCAGATTGCAGTTGCTGTTTGTGAAATAGCATATCAGAAAGGTATTGCCTGGGAAAAGAGACCTGATGATCTGCTGACATTCGTTAAAAGCAAAATGTTCCAACCGGTGTATTCTTCTTATAAAGTTATTTGAGGATTGATTTTCAAGGGCATTAAATTGTATCTTAATTAATAATAGTAAAGGATTACAGTAGAAATAAAATAAATAAATATTTTTTCATTGACACAAAAAAACAGGATTTTCTTTTTTTGAACATAAAATTGTCGAAATTAAAATAAATTTTTGGCAATGATCTTCAAAAAAGAGATCGGTCGAAAAAAAACAATTTTCTAAGTAAAAAAAGGAGGATTAAATGTCACGACTTAGAGAAAAAATCAGAAGTCAGATTCCCGAGATGAGAGCGTATATCAAAAATGAATTTCTATCAAAATACGCTGATACCGTAATCGGAAATGTTACCGTAAAACAGATGCTTGGTGGAATGAGAGGTGTTACGGCTTTGGTCTGTAATTCTTCTTTTGTTGATCCTTACAAGGGATTGCATATCAGGGGAATTCCTTTAGCAAAATTAACCGATACCATCCCGGAAGAGATATTTTATCTTCTTTGTACGGGAGAACTTCCTGAAAAACCTGATCTGGAAAAACTTCAGGAAGAGTTGCGTATTCGCTCGGAAGTTCCGGAGCATGTCTGGGATGTTCTTTATGCTTTACCAAAAGACACTCATCCAATGACCATGTTCAGTATTGCTATTATGGCAATGGAAGGTGGTTCAATTTTTAAAGCAAAATATGCCGAAGGAATGAGAAAGGCAGATTATTGGGAAGCAACTCTCGACGATGCTCTGGAAATTATTGCAAAAATACCGGCAATCGCAGCAGGGATTTACAGGATTCGCTATTCGCTTGGTGATTTGATCCCTTATAATGATAGTCTCGATTGGGGTGGAAATTTTGCGAACATGCTCGGTATTCCTGATCCTGATGGTGAATTTGCCAAATTAGTCCGTCTTTATCTGGTCCTGCATTGCGATCATGAAGGTGGGAATGTCAGCGCCTTTACCGCAAAGGTTGTAAATTCGGCTCTCTCAAATCTTTATTTATCAACTGCTGCCGGTTTGAACGGACTTGCAGGACCATTGCATGGTCTGGCAAATCAGGAATGTCTGAAATTTGTCCTGTCTATTCAGGAAAAATTCGAGAAAGTTCCTACCAAAAAAGAATTGATTGATTTTGTTTTATCAACTTTAAAACTTGGAAAAGTAGTTCCAGGTTACGGACATGCCGTATTAAGAGCAACAGATCCAAGATTTACAGCTTTTTATGAATTTGGTGAAAAACATTGTCCCAAAGAAGAAACATTTCAGATCGTAAAGAGATTGTTTGAAATTGTTCCGGAAATTTTAAAGGAATATGGCGGTGGAAAAATCGCAGATCCATATCCCAATGTTGATGCTATTTCCGGTTCCATGCTCTTTAATTACGGATTAACAATGTTTGATTTTTACACTGTCATGTTCGGTGTTTCCAGGATACTCGGATTCAGTGCGCAAGCTATCATGGCTCGCGGATTACAGGCTCCGATCATCAGACCGAAAACTGTTACGAACGAATGGTTAGCCGAGAAATTAAGGAAAAAGAAGTAGATTGTTTTCCAAGCAGAGATTTCTACCTGCTTTTCTCTTGAGAAATCTCCGATTATAAAAAAATAAAAAAGGCTAAATTAAATAATATCGTTCCCAATCCCCGATTGGGAACGATACATTTATCAGAGGATTTATAAATGGGATTTAATATCGTTCAAAAAATAATAAATTCACATCTCGTTGAAGGTGAAGTAAAAGCAGGAAATGTGATTGGCATCAAGATCGATCAGACACTTACTCAAGATGCAACTGGAACAATGGCATATTTAGAATTTGAAGCAATGGACATACCGGAAATAAGAACTGAAATTTCGGTCAGTTATGTCGATCATAATACCAGCCAGATGGGTTTTGAAAATGCTGATGATCATAAATACCTGCAAACAATTGCTGGAAAATACGGCATATATTATTCCCGAGCAGGCAATGGAATTTGTCATCAGGTTCATCTGGAAAGATTCGGTTTACCGGGAAAAACTTTACTTGGATCAGACAGTCATACACCTACCGGAGGTGGAATTGGCATGCTGGCGATCGGTTCGGGAGGATTAGATGTGGCTCGAGCTTTAGCAGGATTTCCCTTTTATATTCCCTCTCCAAGAGTTCTCAAAGTGAATTTAACAGGAAAATTATCTCCCTGGGTTGCTGCTAAAGATGTGATTTTATACATCTTGGAATTGCTTTCTACCAAAGGAAATGTCGGCTGGATTGTTGAATACGGAGGTTCCGGAGTTGCTAATTTGAGTGTTCCGGAAAGAGCAACTATCACCAATATGGGAGCAGAATTAGGAATTACGAGTTCCGTTTTTCCCAGCGACGAAGTAACTCTTTCGTTCCTGAAATCTCAAGAGAGAGAATCCGGCTGGAAGGAACTCAAGGCAGATGAAGATGCGGAATATGACAGGATTATCGACATTGATCTATCCTCTCTCGAGCCAAGAATGGCTACTCCCCACAGTCCTGGAAATGTCAAATTGGTCAAAGATCTTGCAGGAATGAAAGTTGATCAGGTTTGTGTTGGAAGCTGCACCAATTCATCTTATAAAGATTTGATGACAGTTGCTGAAATGGTGAAAGGAAAACATTTACCAGAAGAGGTGAGTTTTGTTGTTGCGCCCGGATCAAAACAGGTTTTCAAAATGATCGCTGATAATGGTGCTTTAGCAGATTTGATCGCCTTTGGAGCGAGAATTATGGAATCTGCCTGTGGTTTTTGTATCGGCAATGGACAAGCTCCCCAAACCGATGCAGTTTCAGTGCGGACAAACAATCGTAATTTCAAGGGTCGTTCCGGAACGCAATCTGCCGGAATTTATCTGGCAAGTCCGGAAACAGCAGCAGCTTGTGTGTTAACCGGGGAAATAACTGATCCCCGAGATCTGGATTTTGATCCACCACATATTAAAATTCCTGATCATTTTGTTGTTGATGATTCTATGATCACAGTACCTTCAGAACAGAAAGAGGATGTTCAAATTTATCGAGGACCTAATATTGGAAATCCGCCGGTAAATGAAGCACTACTCGATAATTTTTCTGCTGATGTGATGCTCAAGGTCGGAGATAAAATCACAACAGATCATATTATGCCGGCTGGTATCAGACTGAAATATCGTTCCAATATTCCCAAATATTCCGAATTCGTTTTCGAGCCTGTGGATAGTACATTCCCGGAAAGATGTCTTTCCAATAAAAAGAAAGATCGCGGAAATATCATTGTTGCCGGTCTGAGCTACGGTCAAGGATCATCTCGCGAACATGCTGCTATTTGTCCTTCATATCTCGGCGTAAAAGCGATTATTGCTAAATCTATTGAGAGGATACACTGGGCAAACCTGATTAATTTCGGGATTATTCCCATGCTATTTACAGATGAAAACGATTATAAAAAAATGGAACAAGCTGATAAATTGTTGTTTCAAAATGTTATCCAGGCGGTGAAAAAAGAAGAAACTTTTGTGATACAGAATATTTCTAAAAATATTGATTTAACAGTTAAGTTGGAACTCAGCAGTCGGGAAAGAGAAATTCTTATCGCAGGAGGTGTTCTGAATATCATCAAAAATTCATAGAGAGGATTAACACGATTTTAGAGGAGGAATAATGAAATTTGAAAAAATAAGAATACCACCTAAAGGTGCAAAAATCACAGTTAGAAATGGAGTAATTAATGTTCCTGACAATCCCATAATTCCATTCATCGAAGGAGACGGGATTGGACCGGATATCTGGAAAGTAACGAGAAAAGTCATAGATGCAGCAGTTAAGAAATCTTATGATAGTCTGAAAAAAATAGTCTGGATGCAAATTCATGCGGGACTATCTGCTCTTCAGAATTACGGAAATGATGATATTTTACCTGAAGACACGCTTAAAGCGATCAGAGAATTCAAAGTGGCGATCAAAGGACCTTTGACTACACCGGTTGGAGGATTCGATTATGTCTGCCTGGTTTGTGCAAAAGAGCAAAATGGGAAAGATGGGAAGAGACCGGAAAAATGCATCAAATGCGGTTCTGAATTTATTACAAAAAGATTCAGATCCTTAAATGTAAGTTTGCGTCAGCTTTTAGACCTTTATGCTTGTGTTCGTCCGGTCAGATGGTACAAGGGAGTTCCTTCACCTGTCAAAAGACCTGATAAACTGGATATTGTTGTGTTCAGAGAAAATACGGAAGATGTTTATGCCGGGATCGAGTTTCAACAGGATAGTCCGGAAGCAGAAAAAGTGATCAATTTCCTGATCAATATTATGGGAAAAAATATTCGTGAAGATAGTGGAATCGGCATCAAACCTATATCTGTAACAGGCACAAAAAGACTTGTTAGAAAGGCTATCGATTATGCCATTCAGCAGAATCTGCCGAATGTGACTTTGGTTCATAAAGGAAATATTATGAAGTTTACCGAAGGAGCATTCAGAGATTGGGGATATGAACTGGCAAAAGAGGAATATAGAAAAGAGATCATTACGGAGCAAGAACTCTGGGAGAAATACGATGGTAGGATGCCCGTCGATAAAATCCTGATCAAAGATAGAATAGCAGATCAGATATTTCAACAGGTTCTACTTCGACCTGATGAGTATAGCGTACTTGCAACTCCGAATTTGAATGGCGATTATCTATCCGATGCTTGTGCTGCTCAGGTTGGAGGTCTTGGTTTAGCTCCCGGAGCAAATATTGGAGATGAAATCGCTCTTTTTGAAGCTACTCATGGAACTGCTCCCAAATATACCGGAATGGACAAGGTGAATCCTTCTTCTCTACTTCTTTCCGGTGTTTTAATGTTGAAATATATGGGTTGGAACGAAGCCGGGATCATGATCGAAAATGCTCTTGAAAAAACTATTGCCAACAAAACCGTAACTTATGATCTCGAGCGTCAAATGGAAGGAGCAAAAAAACTGAAAACATCAGAATTTGGAGATAAGATCATAAAAAATATGTAGTAATTCTATCATTATGAGGATTTCTCTTTCTGGAAATAGATGGATTCTTTCATCGGTAACAAACGAGGAATTTAAGATATTTTTCAAGAATTTCTTCTTAAATTCTTTAAATCTCGGAATTCATACAATATTCTTACAAGATCAGGAATCTGCAACAAATGTTAATCTCGGTTTTTCTGAAAGTTTTAGATTCTTTGGAAGAATTCCTTGATAAGATTACACAGAATGACAATGAAAAAATTAAAAGGAAAACAAATAAATGAAATCAGAGAACACAAAGAATATTAATCTCTTTGTGGTAAAAAAATTAAGGAAAATCAAATGAAATCAGCAATCGAAAATTTTACTTTAGCTGAGAAATACAGGATGGAAGGAAAACTCAGCAAGGCGATCGAACAATATCAGAAAATCCTGAAAGTTCATCCCGAAAGCATTCCTGCTTTAATGAATTTAGGAAATATATATTTTATGCTTGGTCAAATAAATAATTCGATCAAGACATATAATAAAGTTCTAGAATATAAACCGAAATTCGGTTATGCTTCATATCGTCTGGCGATTTCTCATTACCGAGCTGCTCAATTCACAAAGGCGATAGATATTTTCGTAAAGATAATCGAAACAGATCCTGAACTCTATATGGCTCACAACTGGTTGGGTTTGTGTTATTATCATATTGGTGATGAACAAAAAAGTATCGAAGAATATACAAAATTGCTGGAACACACTTCCGAACCATTTATAATTCATTATCATCGGGCAATTGCTTACAAATCCAAAGGGGAAACAGATAAAGCCATAGAAGATCTGCAATTTGTGATCGAGACTTATCCTGAACATGTTTCTGCTCTATACCATCTCGGGCTGGCTTATCTGCAAAAACACCAGATTTTTAAAGCGATACAATTATTCAGAAAAGTACTCAAACTCGATCCCAAACACAAAGGAGCAGCAGAAAAAATTGAGTATTTGACAGATGTTCCGTCCATATAAAATTGGTAAAATATTTGGAATTAAGGTGTTTTATTAGATAATAAATAATGCTAAATATCAGAAATTCCAGATCGATGAAACAGGAGAAAATATGAATACAAGAGAAAAAATTGAAAATTTGATGCAGAGGGAAAATAGAATTAAAGAAATGGGTGGAGAAGCCCGTATTGCCAAACAACACGAGAAAGATAAACTCACTGCAAGGGAAAGACTGAACCTGCTTTTTGATGAAGGAACAGGTAAAGAGATCGATCTCTTTGTCAAACATCGCTCTACTAATTTCAATATGCCGACTACAGATGTCCCTTCCGATGGAGTAGTAACCAGTCATGGTCTGGTTCATGGAAGACCGGTTTTTGCTTATGCTCAGGATTTTACTTCGAGAGGAGGTTCTCTGGGTGAGAAACATGCTGCGAAAATTACAAAGATCATGGATCTGGCAATGAAAGCGGGAGTTCCGATCATCGGAATGAATGATTCCGGAGGAGCTCGCGTCGAGGAAGGAATCGATTCTTTAAAAGGATATGGAGATATTTTCTTTAGAAATTCCAGAGCTTCCGGAGTAATTCCACAAATTTCAGCAATTATGGGACCAACCGCAGGCGGAGCAGTTTATTCTCCGGCAATGACGGATTTTGTGTTCATGGTAAAAAACAGCAGTTATATGTTCATCACCGGACCGAATGTAATAAAAACCGTTACCGGAGAAGAAACTGATTTTGAAGATCTTGGCGGAGCGATCACTAATAACACTAAAAGCGGGAATGCACATTTTGCCTGTGAAAGTGATGAAGATGCCATCGAGAAAATGAAAATGTTACTCGGTTTTCTTCCAAATAATAATATGGAAGATCCCCCAATAATGATGACTGGAGATGATCCTCAACGTTTATGTCCTGAATTGGATACACTTATTCCGGACAATCCCAAAGCTGCTTATGACATTAAAGATGTTATTCATGCGGTCGCTGATAATGGAGAGTTTTTTGAACCTCACGAACTTTTTGCTCAAAATGCCGTTATCGGATTTATCAGGTTGAACGGCAGATCTGTTGGAGTGATCGCCAACCAGCCGCTGGTGCTCGCAGGTTGTCTCGACATAGATGCTTCTGATAAGATTGCTCGTTTCATCAGGTTCTGCGATGCTTTTAATATTCCGCTGCTGACATTTGTCGATGTTCCAGGATATTTACCCGGAACAGACCAGGAATGGAACGGAGTTATCAGACACGGTGCAAAAATCCTCTGGAGTTATTCCGAAGCAACTGTTCCCAAACTTACAGTTACCACACGAAAAAGTTATGGTGGAGCATATATTGCCATGAGTTCTCAACATCTTGGTGCTGATGTACTTTTTGCCTGGCCTTCAGCGGAGATTGCGGTGATGGGAGCACAAGGTGCAGTCAACATTGTTGGTACTTACAGAAAAGAACTGAAAAAAGCAGATGATCCGGAAGCAAAAAGACAGGAATTGATCCAGGATTATGAAGAGAAATTCAATACGCCTTATATTGCTGCGGAGCGAGGATATATCGACGCAGTCATCAAACCGAGTGAAACCAGATCGAGATTGATCGCTTCTCTGGAAATTATGATCACCAAGAAAGAGTCTCTTCCGCCTAAAAAACATGGGAATATTCCGGTTTAGGAGAAATTTTGGATAAAAAGAAAAAGTTGAAAGCAGCTCTTGTCGGAGTGATTTATTATCTGCTGGAAAAAGAGAGAGAACTGAATTTAACGCAATCCAGTCATTGGGTGCGTTCCGGAAGAGAGATCATCATGAGAAATAGAATGCTTGTGCAGAGACGAGGAATTAGAAGATAGGCAGAAAAATGAGAAAAAAAGATAGAGAAATTCTGAAATCTCTAATTAAAAAAATCCGATCCGAATTCAAAGATTTCAGAGGTAGTTACTTTTTCGGATCAAGAGTAACAGGTAATTTCAAACCTCATAGTGATTATGATATTGTCCTTCTTTTTGATCAGATCGAGAGAAAAAAAAAACTGGAAATTTGTGGAATAATTGGAGAAATAGAATATAAATATGGTATATTTATCGATATGAAAATCCTGACAAGAGAAGAATTTGAATATAATCCATTTTTCTTCGAAGAAGTTACAACAAAAGGGATTTATTATGACTCTAAACAAAAAGATATTCATTGATAATTTTCTCAACAAATCGAAAGAAGCATTAATTGATGCGAAAATAAATATTAACAATGATAGGTTAAACAATTCTCTGAATAGAATTTATTATGCAATTTTTTATTCTGTTATGGCTTTAGGTTATTTAGAGAATTTTATTACTTCCAAACATTCACAACTGATGGGTTGGTTTAACAAGAAATTTATTTATGAGAATCCAATTTTTGATAAAGAAATGTATCAAATATATAAAGTATCCTATGCAAATCGACAAGAAAGTGATTACACGATTTTTACGAAACCAGTGAAAGAAAATGTGATCAAAAGTTATGAAGATGCTAAAAGATTTATAAAAGAAGTTACTTCTTACATTAAAGAAAAAACAAGTAAAATTAACGATGATGCTAAATAAAAGAAAAAAGCTAAACAAGATAATTTTCCTGGCAAAACAATATAATGTCTCCCGCTTAATATTGTTCGGAAGCTTTCTAAATGATGATATCGAAGCAAATGATATCGATCTTGCCTGCGATGGTATTCATGATTGGAGAATATATGAACTTGCTGCCAGAATTGAAGATGAATTGAATATCTCCATCGATTTGATTCCTTTATCACCTCCAAACAGGTTTACAAAATATATTCTTAAAAAAGGTAAAGTTTTAATATGAACATCAGCGATTTAAAGGAAGAAATAGCCAATTATTTAAAAGAAGAAGAAAAAAAAGAAAAGTAAAATAACGGAGGAATAAATGAGATTCGATAAACACGGTGTATTGGAAATGACCAAAATGAATTATGATATTGATCGTCCGAAAGCGGAAAATCCAATAAAAATTCAGGATTTGAGTTTTAGAGACGGCCATCAGTCGCTTTTTGCAACCCGCGGCAGAACTGAAGATATGATCCCGGTTGCTGAACAAATGGATGAGATTGGCTTCTACTCGCTGGAAACCTGGGGTGGAGCGACTTTTGATACGATGCACAGATTTTTAAATGAAGATCCGTGGGAAAGGATCAGAACGCTTAAGAAGTATATCAAGAAAACACCTTTTTCTATGTTGCTGCGAGGTCAGAATGTTGTCGGCTACAGGAATTATGCGGACGATGTAGTAGAAGCATTTATCCAGCGAGCCTGCGATAACGGCATGGACATTTTCCGGGTTTTTGATGCGCTCAATGATTTCCGAAATTTTGAAACTGCCGTCAGGATCATTAAAAAGAATAAGAAGCATTTTCAGGGAACGATCTGTTACTCTCTAACTGAACCGAGAATGGGCGGAGATACTTACAACATCGATTATTACCTCAAAAAAGCAAAACAGTTAGAAGAGATTGGAGCTGACACGATCTGCATCAAAGATATGGCAGGATTGATCTCACCTTATGATGTTTATAATTTGATCAGAGCATTGAAACAGCAAACGAAAATTCCATTACATCTGCACACTCATTTCACTTCCGGAATGGGTGATCTGGCGATCTTTAAAGCCATCGAAGCAGGAGTCGATATTGTGGATACTTGTATGGCTCCTTATGCTTATCGAACTTCTCATCCTGCAGTTGAACCGCTTGTTGTATCGCTACTCGGAACTAATCGAGATACGGGATTTGATATTAAAAAATTAGCTGAGATCGATAAAGAAATGGAAAAGATCATTCCAAAATATAAACACCTGCTTGATGATACGAAAAATGCCATTATCGATATAAATGTTATCCTGCATCAAACTCCAGGCGGAATGCTCTCCAACCTTGTTAACCAGTTGCGTCAGATGGATGCTCTTGATAGACTGGATGATGTTTTTAAAGCACTACCTCGCGTCAGGAAAGAACTCGGACAGGTTCCGCTGGTTACTCCAACCAGTCAGATAGTTGGCATTCAAACCGTGAATAATGTTCTTTTTGATAAAGAAGTCGGAGAATATTCCCAAATCACAGAACAGGTTAAAGATCTCTGCTTCGGTTTGTATGGAAAGACGACCAGACCGATGGATCCGAAAGTGCAGAAAAAAGCTTTGAAAGGTTATCCGCGAGGAGAAACTCCGATCACAAGCAGACCGGGAGATGTTCTCGAACCGGAAATGCCAAAAGTTAAAGAAGATGTCAAAGGTTTGGCAAAAGACATTGATGATGAGATCATTTATGCTCTTTATCCAACAACAGGTAAAAGATTCCTGAAATGGAAATACGGTCTGGAAGAAGTTCCGGATGATGTTAAACCAAAAACTATAGAGCAGGTGGAAGCAGAAAAGGAACTTGTCAGCAAAGCTCTTTCCGGTGAATTGACAGCCAAAGCAAAGAAAGAAAAAGCAGGAAAATTACGAGCGTTCGATGTTTATGTGAACGGTGAATATTTCAATGTGGAAGTTGCTGATCCGAATGCGAAAGTTTATGGAGTTGCGGGAGTGAAAAAGGTTGAGAAAAAAGAAGATACTTCGGGTAAAAAAGGAAATCTGACTGCTCCGATCCCGGGTATGATCATCGAGTATAAGAAAAAAGTCGGTGATAAAGTGGAAGAAGGAGAAACAGTTGTTGTTCTGGAAGCCATGAAGATGTTCAATAACCTGGCTGCTCCCTGTTCCGGTGAAATTATGGATATTGATTATAAAGCCGGAGAATCTGTTGCTAAAGGTGATATTCTCTGCTATATTGAGCCTGCGAAGTAATCGCTTATTGCTCGCGGATTAACACAGATTTAACGGATAAGAAAAAACATAAAAAATATAAGGTGCGATATTTCGCACCTTTTTTGGGGATTTATTTTGGAGGGCATCAATTTTTTTAATGAATAAGCGACGCAGTCGCTTCCTTTGTTGTACACCAATTTCATTGATGCACAAACGACAAAGTAGCTTTCTTTATAAAGCAAAGGAATTGCAATACTCCAAATTCTTAAAAAGCTGACGAATAAATAGATTTTGCACATTTATCTAAAAACTTAAATTTATCTAAAAGTTCAATATCAAATTTAATATTCATTTCAATTATTTCTTTTTCGCATGGATTAAATACACTAAATTGAGCCGGAAATATACCATGCCAAAAGTTTTGATAAAAGAGATTGATTGAGTTGTCGTTTATAAGTTTATTAAATTTCTTTTTATTTTTCTTTATAAATTTCGTAGAATCTCCCAATGAAAATATAAGGTCGTTAAATCTATTATATTTTGGATTCTGTAAACCAAATGATTCATCTTC
>DRTC01000059.1 GCA_011372345.1 Candidatus Cloacimonadota bacterium | reverse complement strand
TGCTTAATATTATCAGGAAATAATTCTATTCTCCGAATTCCGTTTAGTTAAAAAAAGGGAGACCTGTATTGTCTCCCTCCCTTTTGTTGAATCCGCGTTTTTATTAGTTGTCGATGGTTGTAGAAATCGCTCCTGTTGCTCCGGTAACAGTAGCAGTTGCTTTAACTGGATTTGTTCCATCATTTCCTGTTTCGGTTCCTACACCCACAATTGTTAAAACTGCACCATCCGTAGTTAAACCAAATTCACCATTCTCAGTATAAAGTGAGTCAGCAGTTGCATTATAATTATATCCTAACCACTGACCAACTTCGTCAACGACAAATGTACCAGCTCCACCTCCGTGGCTTGCCGGACTTCTGAAATAAGCCATTGCCTGAGCTCCGAAATTGTTAATATCGGCAACGATTGCCTGACGATTTGCATTCACTGCCTGGCTGTTAAACATTGAAATACCAACAGCTACAGCAATTCCTACGATAATTACGCTCAATACTATGAGCAAGATTTGTTGTGTTCCCATTTCTCCTCCTTTTTTTTTAGAAATAAGTTTTTCTTTTTTTTCACTCTATGCGACACGCCATTAATTAAGCAATCACTGTGCCAAATCATATTTATGAATTTTAAATCTATTCTTATCTCTTTAGATTTCAAACAGATAGGTTGTTGTTTAAAAGTTTTTCCTAGTGTGTTTTATAGATTTTCAGTTTAGGATATTGGTTAATTCTGTCAAATCTGTCATAAAAATATTACACTCTTAAGGATAATGTCATAAAATTATGACAAAACAAACCTGATTTAAAAACTATGATGTAGTTTTGATATTAAAGGAATATTACTTCTAATAAATTTTATTCTCATTTATGAATTTGAAAATTTGATTATTTGATGATTTAATTTTGAATTCTATAAATCGTTATATAAGCACAAAATAAATTTGAGAAAACATAAAAGATATCCGAAATTCAGGTAATATTAGACAAAAATTAACCATTCACTTCAGTGAATGGCAGGTTTGGTAACTACAACTCACTTCTGAATTCATTCAGTTCATCTTCCGGCTGAAGTCGGTAATTCATGTCGAGTCTCATTTTCTCCATCGAATAAATTCGATGGTTAATGTTTGATTATGTATTTTCATAAAATGATGCTTTCTGAAAAATGGTGTCATAATAAAATCTATGAGGTCAGGTGTTCTGATATTACTATAATTGAATTATGTAAAGCTTCAAAAAATCAGAATTGTAGCTGTTATCTTCGTTGCGAAATATGAGTTAATATAATTTCTTATTGATTATTTTTAGCTAAAATATGATCAGTTATTCACCGTAACACTCAGGTTTCCTGATTGACCTGTTACGACCATGGTTGCCTTCACTTTGTTCGTTCCATCTCTTCCCACTTCCCTTCCAATTCCGACAATAGTCAGATTATCACCTGCATATGAAAGACCATACTCACCATTTTCATTTGATAAGGAATCAGTAGCAGAATCATAATTATGACCTATCCAGAGTCCAAGTTTGTCGATATCGCTCCAGGAACGAGAACCTCCTCCGAAACTGGAAGGAGCTTTATAATATGCTAACGCATTCCCGGCAAAAGTATTTAGATCAGTTATTATTGCCTGACGATTGGAACCGGAGGACTGATTGTTGAACATAGTTATCCCAACAGATACTGATACTCCAACAACTATGACGCCAATAACTATTAAAAGGATTTGCTGTGTTCCCATGATCAACTCCTTTTATTCCAAAAATTCTGCCCCACCATAATAAAAACACTGCAATAACCATACCAATCAAAAATGATTTATCAAAAACAATATTAAAATGCCTGATTTACAAAATTTCTTTATATCCTGAATTTTTTTAAGTCGATATCATATTTTTTAAACTTTTCATAAAGATTTTGTCTTTTTATTTTTGAGATAGTTGCAACTTTGGTAACATCTCCTTTATGCTTGACTAACAGTTCTTCGATATATTTTTTTTCAAAATTTTCTTTTGCATGATTAAACGGTAGATTGAGATAATTCTGTAAAGGATCAACCAAATTGATATTATCCTGAAAAATATTATCAGGTAAATCTTCCGGCATAATTTTTGTATGAGAACAAAGAGCCACTGCATGTTCGATCGCATTTTTCAGTTCTCTGACATTACCTTTCCATTCATTTGCGAGAAGGATAGACATTGCCGGTTCGGAAATTGTTAAATTCTGTTTTCCATGTTTTTCTGAAAATTCATTCATAAAAGCATTTGCCAGTATTTTTATATCTTCTACCCTTTCTCGCAAAGGAGGTATTTTTATATTAATAATATTCAATCTGTAATAGAGATCCTCCCTAAAGTTTTTAGCTTCGATCTCTTCTTCAATGAGTTTGTTTGTAGCTGTAATTATCCTGACATCAACCTCGATATCTTTGTCTCCTCCAACCTGACGAATAACACCTTTTTCCAATACTCTGAGCATTTTAATTTGAAAAGAAGGTGAAGTTTCCGTGATCTCATCGAGAAAAAGAGTTCCTCCATCAGCTTCCTGAAAATATCCTATCTTGTCTCTGATCGCATCTGTGAATGCTCCCTTCTTATGACCAAAAAGCATACTCTCTAATAGATTTTCTGGAATTCCACCGCAATTAAGTGCGACAAATTTCTTATCTTTTCTTTTGCTGTTTCTGTAAATTAATTCCGCAAAAAGCTCTTTACCCACACCTGTTTCACCGGTTATCAGGACGGTTGTATCAAGGGGTGCGATAACTTTAACCTTTTCCATGATCTTCTGGATGACAAGACTATTCCCGACAATATTGGTTCTATCAAAACCGTGAGCAAGAATGTTTCTTAATCTTTTAATTTCTTCAACCTGCCATTTTGATTTGAGAATTTTTTCGATCATCAATTTTAAGAGTTCAAGATCTTCCACAGGTTTCTCAATAAAATCCTCTGCTCCCAGTTTCATTGCTTTAACTGCCATTTCAATCGATGCTTTTCCACTGATAACTACAACTGAAATATGAGGCCATTGTTTTTTGATCTCCTGCATGAGTTCGATCCCATCTATACCCGGCATAACAACATCGGTCATGGTTATATGATAATTATTTTTTTTGAGCTTTTCCAGAGCTGAAGTTGCAGAAGTAGCAGTATCAATATCATAATCATCTTTTAATTGCCTGCTGAAAATATCAAGTGCATCCTGTTCATCATCAACGATCAAGATTTTTGCCCGTTTTTGAGAATATTCCGAAAAAAATTTCTGTTTACTCATTTTCTCCTCAAACTATAAAAAATTATTTTCCGAATGGTAGAAATATTGTAAATGTGCTTCCATGTCCAATAATAGATTTAACTTCTATCCTACCATTATATTTTTCAGTGATATTTTTACCAATTGCTAATCCTAAACCAAATCCAATTGCATCTTTATGTTTTTTAGTCGTAAAATATGGTTCGAATATCTTATCCAAATTCTTTTCTTCAATACCGGAACCGGTATCCTCTATTTCTATGGCGACCAACTCACTTGTCTGATATGTTCTCACTCGGATATATTTTTCAGGACTGTCTTTTAAAGATTCTATAGCGTTGTTTAATAAATTTGCCACACATAAACTGATATCACCAAAAACTGCTAATATTTCAGGAAGTTCAGGATCAAGATTCTTCTCGAGAATGACATAATGCTTGAAAAAAAGATTGTGAGTGCAAAGTTCCAATTCCTGCTCAATCAATTCATTGATGTTGATAGGGTGAGTCATATAAACATCATCTTTCCTGATCTTTGTTTGTAACACTTTTACATAATGAGAAATGACCTTTCCGGCTTCCAGTATTTTTTCCAGATCTTTATGTCTGGAAAATTCCTTTTTCAACAACTGAGCATAACCGAGGATCGAATTTAGAGGTGAATTCAAATTATGAATGATCCCTTCTACTCTTCTCCCGATTTCAGCTAATTTATTGCTTTTTATCAATTCCAGTTCCAGAGCTTCACGAGCCTTTCTTTCAGTAACCTCTTTTGTAATATCTGCGATACTTCCCACCAGCCTGGTTCCGGATTTATCTTCAACAGGTCTGACATTGAATATCAAGTATTTCACTTTATCTTTGATCTTAACTCTTACACTGGAAATCGTAATCGCTTCAGTCTTTGCCTTTTCTAAAATACGGGGACTGAAATGCAGAAATTCAATCAAGCTGACTCCGAGAACTTTATCTGTTTCTGATATTTCCAATAATTCTCTGAAACTGGGATTGCATAAAATGATCTTGTATTCCGAATCCAACCAGAAAATCCCGGAATTCAGATGTTCAACTAAAAATTTGTATCCTTTATGAGAACTGCTATATTCTGCTAAAGCTTTATTCATCATATTGAAAGTCTCGATCATATCACCGAGAACACCTGAATACTTGTTTTCCAACTTCTCTACAATATCTCCGATTTTACCATAATACCTGATCTCTATCGGCTCGATAATAGAAGGATTTTTGGCAACATCCTGCATTCTGTCACGAATTTCTTTTATTGGATGCAGTATTGTCTGCTTGAACCAGGTGCCGATCAAAACGATTGCGATCAGAGTAATTCCCAAAATAATTATTAAGAAAAACAAAATGCTTTGCTGTACGAACTGGTTGAAATTCCTGTTAAAAGGAATTATGAAAAAAGCAGAAGGTTCTCCATTTAGATCATAATTGATATATATTCCGGAAGCAATTTCCGTATTCAAACGAAAAATCGATTCTTCTTTATCCTCATCGATCATTTTACCTATTTTGTTTGAAATATTATCGACCAAATTAGAAAAATTGTCAGGAAACAGGTCTTTCCGGAGTTCTTCGGAATTGGGAATCAAGACTACCTCATTATATTGCTCCAAATGAAAAGACTGCCTGTTGATGGATTCAACATTTACTACGATACCGATAAATTTTTCTTTCTCATCATCCTCATAAAAAGAGAAATAAGATATTTGATAGAGTTTATTACCGAAATTAGCGATAAAAGAACCGAAATCATTAACATATAAAAGCTGGAACATTTTATTAACATATTTTTCAATCAAATCCCATTCTGTTCCATAGATCAGATCATTCTCGTGATTATAAATAACAATATGACCTGCTTTAGGATTAGATAAATAAGGAGTTATTCTTTTAGATATTTTCAAGGAATCAAGATCAAGGATACTATTAACAATTTCTTTATCATCTGTAATCGAGTTGAGAAGATCAAGGCTACCTTCTTTAAATTCAGTTTGTGCTAATTTAATAAATGACAGTGGTTTTAATATCTTTTCATTTTCATATTGCTTGATGATATTTTTGGCAATTATCCATTGCAGGATTGTTAAGAAAAGCACAAGTAAAAGTGAAATAACGAAAAATGAAATAAAGATCCTTTTTTCAAGACCAGCTTTCTTTCTTTTCATTTATTCTCCTAATTTTGGAGTACATTAACCGTGTAAATGTTATGCGACACAGTCGCTTTCTGGAAATGATGAATAGCCGACGATTCAAAATATAACACGATTACTTTACTCCGAGTATTGAAATCCTAATAAGCAGAACTCTTTTGATCTAAAATTTCTCTAACTTTAGTAACCAGTTCGGAAAAGGAAAAAGGTTTTTTTAGAAATCCTGCGAAAAATCCTTCCATTCCCTTTTTGATCTCTTTATCTTCAGTGTATCCGGAAACATATAGGATTCTGATTTTCGGATATATCTTGATAATATTTTCAGCAAGCTTGAAGCCATTCATTTTGGGCATTCGAACATCGGTTATCAAAAGTTGAACAGGATTAGCATATTTTTTTGCATATTCCAATGCTTCCAAACCATCAGCAGCTTCTAAAACATTATATCCGAATTCTTCTAAAATTGAACATATAAACTCCCGCACATTGGGTTGATCTTCCACCAGCAGAATGGTCTCATCTCCTTTGGGGAGTTTGCTTTCATCACCGATTTCTTCCTCGAATTTCTCTTCTTTTTTCAAACCGGGGAAATATATTTTAAAGTTCGATCCTTTACCTGGTTCACTTTCGACAAATATATAACCATTATTTTGCTTAACGATCCCAAATACAGTTGATAAACCCAAACCTGTTCCTTTACCGGGTTCTTTAGTAGTATAAAAAGGCTCAAAAAGATGATGCAAAATTTCTTCGTTCATTCCACAGCCATTATCTTTTACAGATAAAACCACATATTCTCCGGGTGGAATTGTTCCAAAAGTTGTAGAAAAAGGTTCATTAAGGTTCAATAAATCAGTATGTATTTCTATATTTCCATTTTCTGAGATTGCATCCCGGGCATTTAAAACCAGGTTTGATAAAATTTGTTCAATCTGACCCGGATCTGCTTTAATATCTTTAATATTCACTTCAAGATAACTTATAAGATTAACATTCTCACCGATCAGACCTCTGATCATATTTTCAACATCGAGTATAATTTTATTGAGGTTTAGTGATCTCGGTTTTATTATCTCCTTCCTTGAAAAAGCAAGGAGTTGTTTTGTTAAGTTTGCTGCTTTTATCCCGCATTTATTAATGTTCAAGATACTATCATAAAATTGATCTGTCTTTGATATTTTAGATAATATCGTACCCGAATAACCATTGATAACAGTCAAAAGATTATTAAAATCGTGAGCAATCCCTCCAGCAAGTTGTCCTACAATTTCCATCTTTTGAGCCTGCAACAGCTGCGCTTGAATTCTGCCTTTTTCATTTTCTGCTTCTTTCTGTTCTGTGATGTCTTCACAAGTCGTAACCATTGCTATCGGTTCATCTCCTACTTTAACAATATCGGTTATCAACCTTACCGGGAAAGTTGATCCATCCTGACGGATATTTACGCTTTCTCTGATCAAACCCTTCCATTTCTTTACATGCTCAAGAGACATACTTTTTCTCAGATTGGGAGGAGCAAACATCTTAACATCTTTCCCGATCAAATCTTTAACTTCATAGCCATGCATTTTTGCGTCAGCAGGATTGGAATAAATTATTTTTCTATCCATATCGGTTATCGTTACACCGAGATGCATAGTTTCAACAGCTTTTTTCAGTTCCTGTAAAGTTTTCTTTGTTTGGATCGTATCGGTGACATCGACCAAAATTCCAAAAGATCCAAAAAAAAGTTCTTTCTCGAACATCGGACTTGCTGTAACTTCAATTATCCGCTCTTGACCATCTTTCCGGATGATCTTCATTTCATATTTACTTGTTTCACCTCTTCTTCTAATTTTAGTCTGATCCAAAATGTTCTTGAATTCGTCAGGAGTTGTAAAGTCCTGTAAATTTCTTCCAATCAGTTCTTTAACCTCACAACCGAATATTTCAGCAGTAGCAGGATTCACAAAAGTAAGATTTTCCTTTTCATCAACAACGCAGATTCCCTCTTCAATCTTTTCTACAAGAGTTCGATATTTCCTTTCACTTTCCCGAAGTTCTCTTTCAACTTTTTTCCGATAAAATGCCATTTCAATAGTCGCATGAAGTTCTCTTTCTTCAAAGGGTTTAAGAATATATCCAAAAGGCTCGGCAATTTTTGCTTCTTGAATAATTTTCTCGTCTGTATAAGCAGTTAGATAAATAACCGGAATTCTCAAATTAGTCCTGATAATATCTGCTGCTTCGATCCCGCTCATTTGACCTTCCAGCATAATATCGGTAAGGATCAGATCCGGAGGATTACTTCCGGCTTTTTCCACAGCCTCCTCACCGCTGGAGACAATATCGGAAACTTCATATCCCAAACCAACCAAAGTTCTGTGAATGTGACGGGCTATGATTTTTTCATCTTCAACGATCAATATTTTCTTCTTTTCCGAATCCACGATCTCCTCTCTCACTTCTTTTAAAATTCCTTTCACAAAATCAAAAAATGAATATTAAAAAATGCCTTTGGGAGTCAAATAGTTTTTAAAGAAACTTGATATCAAACTTTTTAATTTTTCTTTTCAGATTATGGAAATTATGCTTCTTCAAGTATCCGAATGTAAAAGCTGCAAAGCGATTATTTCGACTGACACTAACCTTTCTGAAATGGAAGTGCTGAAAATATACTTAAGGCAAGGGAGTATCGGAAAGAATAGAATTAATATTTTTCTTAAAAAACCTTCAATCTGATATTTCAGATCGAAGGTTTATTTTAAATATAACTATCAAAAACCATTTATCAAAAACCATTGCGAAGGTCGAGAAAAGCAAGAAGTATCACAACCATTCGCAAGGTGTCATAAGATTACTTCATCATGAAGTATTGTGGAATTCTTGCATCGAACCCTCTCAATACTTCTAAATGAAGAAATTCTCCTTGCTTCTCTTACTTCTAAATGAAGAAACTCCTCATGCTTCTCTTACTTCTAAATGAAGAAACTCTTCATGCTTCTCTTACTTCTAAATGAAGAAACTCTTCATGCTTCTCTTACTTCATCAGGATCATTTTTTTAGTAGAAGAATATCTACTGCCATGTTTCAATTTATAGAGATAAACTCCGGCAGAAACATCTCGTCCTTCCTTATCTTTTCCATCCCAGGATATGGAGTAAAGCGACTCCGTCGCTTTTGTTTCAACAGAATTGAAACACTCCAAAACTCTTACTTTCTCACCTTTAATGTTGTAAATTTCTATCTCTGCGTTCTCTCCGCTCTCTGGGGTAAGATTAAAAGAAATTGTAGTTTGAGAGCTAAAAGGATTCGGGTAATTTCCGATTAATCTCGTTAAAGATGTTTCGGTGAATTCATCATCTGCTGAAACATTATAATTTAAAGTAAAATCCTGGTTTTCAAGTGTGTCACCATTGCTTAATGAAATCCCGTTAATCTGATCAGGATCGTAATTCAGCAAGGAAGCATATAGGTCATAAGTTCCTGATTTTGCATAAAGGACATAATTTCCATCAGCATCAGGATGAGACATATAATTATCAGCTTTGACGGCAACATCAATAATATTTCCGTTTCCTTCATTCAGATCAACAGAACCGCTGATCGTGCCGAAGTTTTGCGAAATAATCACAGCTTCGATGCAGAAATTATAATCTAGGCTTGCTGCCAGTTCAGTCCAACCGCCGGTTCTCATAAACGCACCTTTTCCTGCAACTCTTGGTCCGGCATCATGATAAGCAAGATCTCCGGTTAAGGTATGAATTTTGTAGCCCACATAATACTGCTCGGTAATATCTACTGCAGCAAAGGTTTCCAGGATAACTTCTACCCATTCTCCGGCAGTAAAATCTTCAACCTCAATTTCAGAAACAAGATCATTTCCTTTCCAGATCTGACCGTAAAGTTCACCATCTGCAGGATTGATCGGAGCTTTGAACCTGACTTTGGAGAAGACATCTCCCTCCAATCCGGAAAGTTCCTCTTCTGTTAAAAGAATAGCACAACTCATTGTATAATTGGGAACTAAGTTCCAGATTCCTGCGGGATACCCGGAATATGTATAAGCAACATCTCCGGAATATTCTTCCAAAACAAAATCGATAATTTGATTATCAACCGTGATCGTGACATTTTGGGAATCAAAATAATTTCCCGCTAAACTAGCGGTGGCAAAATATTCACCGGGAAGAACACTAGGAATCGAGAAATTACCATCAGCATCTGCTGCTCCGGAACTCATCAATTCTCCATCCTGATATACTCGGATCTGGCAATTTTCCGGACTTATCGGAGCAGTAACAGTTCCTGCTAAAGATTCAAAATTGCCCATATCAAACTGGATGAAATTAGTTCCCTCGCTCAAATAAACTTCGGTTTGAGCATAATAGAATCTATCTTCTTCCAAGACTGCAGTTGCCTGGTAAGTTCCTTCCCAAACAGCCGGGATCTGGAATGTTCCGTTCACATCATTGACATAACATTCATGGAAATTCTCACCTTCCAGGGTAATATATGTTCCCACAGGAGATGCTCCATTCATATTTACATAACCATAAACTTCTTCGATGGGAGCATCACCACCTTCAATATCCAGAATTGTATCCGTAATTATGGAATAACTGTTCGGCATTCCGGTTGGTAATAAGTACCAACAAGAACTATTTGAAGAACCCCAACCAAAATTAAGGTGATAAAAATTATCAGTGTTGTAACCATCACCATTAATTGCATGTCCGTTATTAAATCCGGAAGTAAAAATAGCAAATTCTACAGGTCTTCCATGAGTCATATTATCCTGTAATCTCTCGATATAATTGTAAGATCCCCATTCAACGCAATCAGCATCATCATATCCGAACTTATTGATAAGAGCATTATCGACATAACTTACTTGAGTTCCGGAACCATTGGAGTCATAATTCATGTGAGTCGATACACCCGCTGCAAAACAGATCGCAGCTTTATCATTATCAGTTAGAACAGAACCGTTTTGATAGTGAATTTTCAGATCATCGAGATAATTATTTAGTTCGGGAAAGGAAGGAAAATCTCTATCATCGTGATCATTATCAATATAAATATAGGGCCATTCATAACCGGAATAATAGTCATCGTTATTGTTAAACGAGACATCACCGATATATTCATGATAATCCAGGATCATTGACATCGCAGTTGCCACACAACCGACAACTGATCGGTGATTGTTATTATCAAGCGGACAAAAAGCCTTGTAAACTCCGCTTTGATTCCATCTTTTTTCGATCCAGCCGTCAGTTTGAGTTGTTCCTTCCGGAGGCCATTGCTGAAAATCTCGGTCTCTTCTTTTTCCGTTTAGAAATTCATTCCAGATTTGATGATTTTCCTGAACTTCCCGATTATCGATCTGATAATATTCCATTCTCAAATTAAGATCATCTTTGATCATTTGATAGAGAATATTTTCATCTTTATCCTTTTCAAAAAGTTGATTTTTAAAAGAATATGCGATCACCGGATAAAAATCGTTATCAGCACTGACAGCAACGAATCCGTCAGGTTTAAGATTAAAAATATAAGCGACTGTTCCTCTTTCATCGGAAATTGGATATGAGTTTAAGGAAGCATATTCTTTTGCCGAATAATTGATAAAATTTTCCATAACCTGTCTTGCTGTATTTAAGTTCTGAAATTCTCCCGCAAGAAGCGTTAACATCATCGCTAAAAGTACTAATAAAATTGTTCTTTTCATAATTCCACCTTTTTTGCTCACGGATTTTTACAGATGAATCCGGATAAGAAATTTTACCTATCCGTTCAAATCAGTGAAAATCAGCGGCAAATATAATTTTTATTTTAATAACATCATTTTTCTAGTTGAAACCAACTTGTCATCGATGATCAATTTATAAAGATAAATTCCGCTGGAAACTCGATGACCAAATTCATTTGTTCCATCCCAAATAATTGTCGATTGACGATTTTCGATTGGCAATTGTTTTATTATCTGACCTTTAATATTATAAATTAAAATCTCTGTGTTCTCTGTGTTCTCTGCGTCTCTGTGGCAAGAAAAGGAAATATTTGTCGAAGATTGGAACGGATTAGGATAATTTCCATGCAGAGAATTTACAGAAATATTGGCATCATTATTTTCGATTCCTGTGGGAAAATATTCGAGGACAAAATTTTGATTCTCGATTATTTGTTGATCATCAAGGGAAATTCCTTCGATATTAGAAATTGCATAATCTCTCAGAGATGCCTGAATGTTGTGATTTCCCGGTTTAAGATAAAATTCATAAAAACCTGAATTATCAGGATGAGCATGATAAAAATATGAACTCACAATCACATCGGAAATATTGCCGTCACCTCCGTTAAGTTCAACATTTCCGGAGATCATGCCATAATCTTGAGAAACCAAAACCGCATCAATGCAGAAATTATAATCAAAAAGCGCAGGGAATTCGATCCAGGAGTTTGTTCGCAGAAAGGCACCTTTTCCTTGAATTCTCGGACCTTCATCGATAAAGACAATATCACTTGTTTCCGAGACAATTTTATAGCCGACATAGTACTGATTACCTGATTCAATCGGAATATAATTATTTAAAATTATTTCTTTCCATTCGCCGGTAGAAAAATTCTCAACCTGTTTTTCGGAAAGCAGATCATTTCCATTCCAGACTTGAGCAAAGATCTCACCTTGAGCTGAATTTATGGGACACTTGAATCTTATTTTGGAAATTACATCATTTGTATGTTCGGAAAGTTCTTCTTCAGTCACCAGGATTGCACAGGTTAAGGAATATTCGGGGATCAAACTGAAAATTTCATCAGCAGAGCCAGCATAAGAAAGAGAAAAATTTCCGGGAAATTCCGTCAGGTTAAAGTCGAATGATTGTTCTGTAAGCATGATCTCAACTTCTTTTTGTTCAAAGTAATTCCCATCCAAACTGGCAGAAGCAGTATAATTTCCGGGCAAAACATCAGGAATGGAAAATTCACCGTTTGCATCAGCAATTCCGGTATGAACAATTTCTCCGTTTTGAGAAAGCGTAATAAAGCAATTTTCAGCAGAAACCGGAGCATTGATTGTACCGGTTACGGCTTCGTAATTTCCTAAATTGAAAGTAATAAAATGGTTGTTTTCATCAATGTTTACATCTTTTGATTCATAATAAAGACGACCATCACCCAGAGTTGCAGTTGCCTGGTAAGTTCCTTCCTCAACTGCGAGAATCTCAAAATCACCGCTTTGTTCTGTTACAAACACTTCATAAAATCTCGGTCCTTCCAATATAATATGAGTTCCAATCGGAGAAACACCGGGAACATTAACAACACCTTGAGTTGTTACAGGAACGGAACCACCTTCAATGTTCATCACAGCACCACCAATGATCGAATAATTACTCGGCATTCCGGAAGGCAGAAGATACCAGCAAGTGCTGTTGGAAGTTCCCCAACCATAATTCAAATGATAGTAATCGTCAGTGTTATATCCATCGCAGATAATAGCATGACCATTGTTCCAACCTGCTGTATAAATAGACATTTCCGCAGGTCGCATGTTCATCATTTCATTAGATAACTGGTTATAAAAAGATTGATCATCATTATCAATCCAGGTTGCAGAATCGAAACCGAATTTATTCAGTAATGCCTGAGCAACATTAGAAGTGTAGGCACCAGAACCACCGGAACTGTACCACATCTCAACTGAAATTCCACAGGCAAAATTCAAAGCAGCTAAATCAGTACCGGTCAACATTTCTCCATTTTCATAATGTTCGACCATGTTATCGAGATAAATGTTTAATTCAGGAAAGGATGGAAAATCCCTTTCTTCATGATCATTATCGATGTGTCCGCCGCTTCCCGAATAATAATTATCGGAATTATTGAACGAGATATTGCCTGCATATCCATGAAAATCGATGATCATTGCCATTGCAGTTGCAACACAACCAACAACAGACCGTTCTCCGCTGTTATCAAGCGGACAGAAATCATTATAAACTCCGGATTGATTCCATTGCGTTTCGACCCAACCGTCGGTTGGAGTCGAACCGGCGGAAGGATATTGCAGGAAATCCCTGCTGCCAATTTCACTGTTCAGGAAATTTCTCCAGATCTGCTGATTCTGAACAGCTTCTTCTCGATTAACAGCATAATATTTTATTCTTTTAGAAACATCCTCTTTGATCATCCTGTAAATAAGATTGTCTTCTCCATCTTCCATAAAAAGTTTATTTTTAAATGAATAAGCGATTATTGGATAGACATCATTATCAGATGAGACCGCGATAAAACCTTTTGGTTTGAGATTAAATATATAAGCAATCGTTTGATCATTTTCCTCGATCATATAATTTTCGATAATATTAGAGCTTTGAATTTTATTATTCAGGAAATTTTCAGCAACAATTTGAGCATTAGTGTTACTTTGGTGGACAGCCATGACAGAAACAAATGTAAACAGAAACAGTGTTATAAAGAAAATCCTTTTCATTCTTCCTCCTTCTTTGACACTATAAAATATTTCTGTTCTGTATTAATGCAAGAATTATTCCTAAATAATGTGGGATTTTAAAAAAAGTTTTTTCACCGCAGAGAACGAGAAAGACGCAGAGAGAATCCAAATCTTTTTTGTTCACGGATTAGCACAGATTTTCACGAATAATGCACGAATAATGTATATTAAGGAGGTCATAAGAGAAACTCTCAAATTTATTTGTGAGAATGAGATTCAAAAAAAGGGCAAACGGTTTTAACCATTTATTTTTTTGCGATGCGGTTCTATATTACTTTGAAACTTGATTTATCTATATTATCCCCACATTCTTCCCGATCTTTTCAAATTTTTCCAAAGCAAAGTCTAACTGCTTCCTGGTATGAGTTGCCATAAAACTTGTTCTGATCAGCGTATCGTTAGGGGGAACAGCAGGCGGAACAACCGGATTGATAAATACACCCTCATCGTCGAGTTGTTTCCACATCTTGAAGGAGTTCATCATATCACCGACATGAAGAGGTATGACCGGAGTGCAGGAACTTCCGGTATTATAACCCATATTTTTGAAATTCTCTGCCATGTAATGCGTGTTTTCCCAGAGATGATCGATCCGTTCCGGTTCTTCTTTCATAATTTTCAGAGCTTCCAAAACCGTAGCTGCCGATGCTGGTGGAAGAGAAGCACTGAAGATCAAAGGACGAGCATGATGCTTCATATAATGGATGACATCTTCTGATCCGGCAATAAATCCGCCAACAGAAGCCAGTGATTTACTGAAAGTTCCCATGATCAGTTCGACATCATCAGAGCATCCAAAATGCATAGTTGCTCCAGCTCCGGTTTTATGCATAACTCCAAGAGAATGAGCTTCATCGACCATAACGCTGACATTATATTTTTTCGCCAATTTACAAATATTTGGAATATCAGCAATATCACCTTCCATACTGAAAATACCATCAACAACGATCAAGGCACCTTTTCCGGCAACTTTATTTTTTAGAACAGTTTCCAGATGTTTCATATTATTATGATTAAAGCGAACCATTTTTCCCATGGAAAGCATACAGCCATCCAAAATCGAAGCATGATCAAATTTGTCTGTAACAATAAATTCTCCCCGCTCGACCATGGATGAAATCGCTCCGAGATTTGCCATATATCCGGCTGCGAAGGCGAGTGATGCTTCTTTTCCAACCAGTTTAGCCAATTCGTGTTCCAGTTCTATATGAATATCGAGAGTTCCGTTCAAGAAGCGAGAACCTGCACAACCTGTTCCATATTTGTCGGTTGCTTTTTTGGCTGCTTCAATAATTCGCGGATGATTGGTCAGTCCGAGATAACTGTTCGAGCCAAGCATCAGCATTTTTTTTCCATTCATCATAACTTCCGTATCCTGCTCGGAACTGATCACCCGGAAATACGGATAATGTCCTAAAGCTATGACTTCTCTCGCCGCTGTAAAATCTCTTACTTTATCGAGTAAACTCATTGTACCTCTTTTTTAAGTATTTTCTATCGCAAAAACTGAATAATGTTGTTCTGTGTCAATAAAATATTATCTGGCAGAGATTTCTAAAGATTACAGCAGACAGATTATGATTCGAGCAGCAAGGATTGAATGATACTTTCCCGATCGTTTGCGTACCTAATGAGATCTCTGTTGTATTAAAAAAATGAAGAGAAGATGTTGATCACGAAATAGGATTAAGTTTTGTGTGTGCGGCGGAATAATAATGATTCCAATCGTAATCAAACAACCTAAATCCTGAACCGTAAGGTTCAGGACAAAACCACCAATGAACCTGAACAACGACACGCTTGTTACATGGCATTTATTTTAAACTCTTTCAACTTTTAGAGCACAAACTAAATATAACATTATCACCACTCCATAAATCTTCTTTTGGGAGAATATCTACTCTAAAATTAATGTTAGTAAATTTATGTGGTTTTAAGATTTTTATAATATCATTTTGAGAAAAGAAATGTGTCCAAAATCGATAAGTTTCAATGTTTTCATTTGAATCGGCAATGATATGTTGAAACAAAATCACTTTGCTTGATTCATATAAGAATGACTCTGATAATGCGATGTATGGAGAAGCACTCCAAAATCCACTTTCTACTGCTTCCCAGTTTTTTGGAGATATTCGTTTTTCTAATTCGTTGTCTTTAAGGACATCAAAAATGAAAGTACCACCTTTTTTAAGAACTCGATAAATCAGACTCAAAAGTTTATCTCTTTCTTTTGGATCCAAAACTCCAAAGTCAGTATAAATTAAAACAACTAAATCGTATTTGTCTGCTTCTAAATCGATATTTAGATAGTTTGCATTTTGATAAGAAATATTTAGCTTTTGATCAATTGCAGATTTTTTCGCATATTCAATTGAATGTTTCGAAATATCGATTCCTGTTACATTGTGTCCTTTTTTTGCAAAAATTTCAGAATACAAACCAGGACCACACCCCAAATCAAGAATATCTAATTTACAGTTTTCTTTTTGTGTACTTAGAATCCAGTTAGCAGTTTTATTTATTGTTGATAGTTTTCTACTTGCAAGATCAATGTCTGGATTAAGATGAATATTCAATAATTGCTTTGAAATATGTTCATC
>DRTC01000058.1 GCA_011372345.1 Candidatus Cloacimonadota bacterium | reverse complement strand
GGATCGTTTTTTTCTAGTTTTTTTCTTTCCCTTTCAATGTCTGGCATCATACCATTTTCAATAAGACAATTCATTAAAGTTACTCGTCGATGCAAATATCGATCGCGATTTTTTCGAGTTCCACGATGCTCTCTTCTTGTTACATTTAAGGGTTCTTTTTTTCCTCCAGCTTCTCTACCATCTGGAAAAATTCTTACTCCCATATCTAATAAATTGATTAGTTCTTTTTTTTCATTTAATTCAAGAATACTCCATCCAAGTGAGGTTGCTCCTAAATCGATTCCAAGTCTATAATTTTTCATCTTGACTCCTTTTGTTAAAATTTTTTCATTGCTCCGGTTCTTTAATAATGCATACCATGACTTTTATTGGAAATCAGGTTTTGGTGTCAAGTTGTTAACAAGGTTTTAGAACCAAAAAATGAAGGCACAAGCTCCGGCTTGTGTCTTTTTTATTTTTCTAAAATGTATTATTTGACATATATATTGCTGAATAAATTTTAACTTTATTAATCGTTATTCATTGTTAAAGGAAATAAATGAAAATCGCAGTTGCCATGAGCGGAGGAGTTGACAGTTCTGTTGCTGCTGCTCTTTTATTAAAACAAGGACATGATGTTCTCGGTGTTACTATGCATCATTTTGAAAACTCAAAATTTGGTTTTTCAAAGAATGAAGGAATAGATGCTGCTATTTCAGATGCAAAAAAAGTATGTAAAAAATTAAATATTTCACATTATACTATCGAATTATCAGAAAGTTTTGAAAAAATAGTTATCCAAAACTTCATTTCAGAATATTCCAAGGGGAGAACTCCAAATCCCTGCACTCTTTGTAATCCAACCATAAAATGGGGAGAATTTCTAAAAAAAACTATGGAACTCGGAGTTGATAAAATTGCTACAGGACATTATATTTCGCTAAAAAGGGAAACCGTAATTTATAGAATTTTCAAAGCAAAAGATAAATCAAGAGATCAATCCTATATGCTCTGGGGTCTGGATCAGGAACAACTTTCAATAACATTATTTCCTCTTTCCGAGTTTACAAAATTTGAAGTCAGGAAAATAGCAGAATATATGAAATTACCTGTTCATGATAAAGAAGACAGTCAGGAAAACTGCTTCATTAAAGGGCATTACGAGGATTTTTTAAAAAAACAACTGGAATTAAAAACAGGTGATATTGTCCTTGAAAATGGGGAAATAATCGGCAAACACAAAGGTGTTCCTCTTTACACGATCGGACAAAGAAAAGGATTGAATACTCCTTGGCATTCTGCACTTTTTGTGAGAAAATTAGATGCAAAAAATAATAGAGTAATCGTTACCGACAATCCTGAAGACCTCCTATCCGACAATTTTTCAGTAAATAATGTAAACTGGATTTCAGGTAAATTTCCGGAAAATTTCTCAAACCTTTCAGTCCAGGTTAGATACAATAGCAAACCATTTCCAATCGAGGATGTTCAAATAAATAAAGAGAACATTCAGATAAAACTGAAAACTCCGATAAGAGCGATAACTCCCGGTCAATCAGCAGTTTTTTATCAAGATGATCAACTTTTAGGCGGCGGGATTATTGAATAATTCAAGTGTTGAATTTTTGCCACAGAGGCGCAGAGCTCACAGAGAAAAATCCACGAACAATAACAAACAAAAAGATGGATTTGCGAAATTTCATTCTTCGTGCTAATTCGTGTTCATTCGTGGCTAAAAAAATCCATGAATAAAAAAAAAGGAAACAAAATGAAAAAAATCCATTTAGTAGTTGGAGCAAGACCAAATTTTATGAAAATGGCTCCGCTTTATAAAGAATTCGGAAAATATCCTGATGAGTTTGAAGTTAAATTGATCCATACAGGACAACATTATGATGAAAGAATGAGCAAATTTTTCTTTAATGACCTGCAAATGCCTGTTCCTGATGAATACCTGGAAGTTGGTTCAGGAATGCATGGAGAGCAAACTGCTCGCATTATCGAAAGATATGAACAGGTCCTTTTTGCAGACAAACCGGATCTGGTTATTGTTGCCGGTGATGTAAATAGCACAGTTGCTTGCGCTTTAGATGCGGTTAAACTACATATTCCGGTAGCTCATCTGGAAGCCGGACTTCGCAGTTTTGATAGAAGAATGCCGGAAGAAATTAATCGTCTGATGACAGATGTGATCTCTGATTATCTGCTAACTCCATCTCCGGATGGCGATCAGAATCTTCTTAATGAAGGAATTTCAAAAGAAAAGATATTTTTTGTCGGGAACATCATGATCGATTCTCTGGTGATGTTCAAAGAAAAAGCAAACAAATCATCGATCCTGCGGGATTTTGATCTCGAATCCGGAAAATTTGTTTTAATAACACTTCACCGTCCTTCAAATGTTGATGAGAAAAATGGTTTTCTCACGATTTTGAATGCCTTTGAAGAAATATCAAAATCGATAAAATTGGTTTTTCCTATTCATCCGAGAGCGAAAAAACAGATTTCTTTATTTGGATTAGATGAAAAAGTCAAAAAAATGGAAAACTTAATTTTATTAGATCCGATTGGATATTATGATTTCCTGAAATTGCAGATGGAAGCGAAATTCATTCTCACAGATTCAGGAGGTATCCAGGAAGAAACAACATATTTTGGTATTCCCTGTTTGACTTTGAGACCAAATACAGAAAGACCGATCACGATCATAGAAGGAACGAACAAACTGGTCAAACTGAAAACAGAATCGATCATCGAAGAAGCAGAATTGATCTTGAAAGGTGAATCCAAAAAAGGAAAAATTCTAAAATATTGGGATGGAAAGACAGCGGAAAGGATCGTGAAAATATTTAGGGAGAAATTATAGATTTATTACAGAATAACCTTTATGAATATCTTATAAAAGAGACGAAGGATCGACATCGATCGTCTGTTTTACTACAGAACTTATTTTCAGATTTTCCTTTAAAAAAATAATCGCTTTTGACATGGTTGAGACAGATGATGCTTTCAATAAAATGTGGTAGCGGAAATTATCTTTCAATTTTTCAATCGGTGCAGGAACAGGTCCTAAAACTAATAATTCAGATGGTTTAAATAAAGTACGAAGTTTCAGAAATATTTGTTTATTGTAATTGAATTGAGTTTTCAGTTGTTTTTCATCCTTTCCGGAAAAGATCATTCTGGCAATTCTATAAAAAGGTGGATAATGAAGAGTTTTCCTTAAAGATAATTCTCTTTCTGCGAATAATTCAAAGTCCTGTTTCATAGCAGAAGTTATGGCATAATGTTCAGGATTATAAGTTTGGATAAAAACTTCACCCGGCTTTTCTCCTCTTCCGGAGCGGCCGGCAACTTGGGTCAGAAGTTGAAAAGTTTTCTCAGCAGCCCGGAAATCAGGAAAATTCAAACCGATATCCGCTGAAATTACTCCCACTAAAGTAACATTTGGGAAATCCAGACCTTTGGCTATCATCTGAGTTCCCAGCAAGATATCGATATTTCCGTTTTGCATTCTTCTGAACATCGAATCATAACTATCTTTTTTACGGGTTGTATCGGAATCCATTCTTAAAATTTTTGCGGTTGGAAAAAGAATTTTCAAGTGTTTCTCGATCTGTTGTGTTCCGGGAGCTCCAAACTTGAACAGGTAATTCTTACAATCTGGACAGTTTCTGGGCATTTTTGTTTTATAACCGCAATAGTGACAGATGAGGTCTAAGGAAATGCTGTGATACTTCAAGCTGATGTTACATTTAGGACATTTGAATAATTTTCCGCAGGAGATGCATTGCACAAAGGAAGAATAACCACGCCTGTTTTGTAATAAAATAACCTGTTCTTTATTAGATAACCTGTTCTCAATTTTTTTTATCAATTCTTTTGCTATAATAAGTTTATGATCCTTCTCTTTTTTCATATCGATGATCTTCACAGAAGGAAGTTGATAAGCAAGAGGTCTTTTTTGAAGTTTAAGCAGTTGAAATTTATTGCTCTTTGTATTTTGCCAACTTTCAAGGGATGGAGTTGCACTTCCTAAAATGACCACAGCATTTGCTTTTTTTGCTCTGACAACAGCAATATCTCTGGCGTTATAGCGAGGAGTTTTATCTTGTTTGAAGCTGTTCTCGTGTTCTTCATCGATAATAATAATACCAATATTTTCAAGAGGAGCAAAAATCGCGCTGCGAGCTCCGATAACGATCTTACATTTTCCGGATCGTATCTTTCTCCATTGATTCAATTTTTCTCTATCATTAAGGTGACTGTGTAATATGGCAATATCTTCCTTAAAAGCATGAAAAAATCTTTGTACCATTTGGGGTGTTAAGGCAATTTCAGGAACAAGTAAAAGAGCAGTTTTTCCTTTTTTTAAACAGGAATTTATTGCATGGATATAAATTTCGGTTTTTCCGCTGCCTGTTATTCCATAAAGCAGGAATGTTTTAAATATGTTCTGATCTAAGGTAGAAATTATTTTTTTTCTGATATTTTTCTGCTCATCTGTGAGCTCGATCTTTTTCCTCTCTGTTGTTGATCTGGTAATTTCATAATCTGATTTTATTTCTCTTTGTTCGATTCTGATCAAACCTTTATTTCGAAGGGATTTGACAATTGAATAGCTGAATTTATGAGCAATCTCAGCTAAGGGAAAATCTTTCCCGGTATTTTTTATGATATTGAATGCAGATTCCTGTTTTTCAACCAAATGAGGAATTTTATCTAATTTGTTCAAAACAATAAAATTGGCTATCTTCTTCTTGATCCTGGCATCATAAACTCTTTCAATTTCAACCAGACCTGCTTCTTCCATCTGCTCTATCCAATAATAAAAATCATTCATTTTAAGTTTATCTTTAATGTCTGATATATCCGTAAAAACTATTGAACTCAATTCATTCATTATCCTTTCGGAAAAGCCATTTGATTCTTTTAATATCCCATCTTTGATCTTTTTTATTTTTTGTTGTAATTGAATGTTCAGACCTGCCGGCAGCATGGAAAAAAGAGAATGACCTAAACTACAAGAATAATAGTTACTGATCCATTTTGCAATGTATAATAATTCTTCATTTATGATCGGTTCTTTGTCGATAATTTCCAGGATATTTTTATATTTAATTTCGCTACTTAATCGTTTTGATTGTTGCCAGACTATTCCAGTCCTGACAGTATTTCCAAAAGAAACAATAACCCGGCATCCTTTCTTTATTTCAGTAGAATATTTATAGGAAAATAAACTATCTATTTTAACAAGTAAGGCAATATCATAATGATACATAAATCAAAAAAAAGCCCCTCGCAATTGAAGGGCTATTATGATAAAATATTTATACATCTACAAATTGCTATTGACTCTTCATAAATGTCATCGGAAAAGTATATTGGATTGGATTTCTTACTTTGATGTTCCATTGCAGGATGATATTTCTCGCTTTCTTTAAGAAAGATTCGCTGAAATAACTTCCTTTGGAAATATTAAAGTCAACTGCCACAACTTTTCCATCAGCTTCGATAATGATCACAAATTCGATCCTGCCGTACATTTCCATGATCATAGATTCGACTGTGTAAAGCTGTGTTATCTGCGGCTTATATGTATTCACCTGGTTCTTAATATTAGCAATTTCGGTTCTTGTTTCAGGAGCAACATCTTTTACTTGGATCGAACCTTCTTTTACTGCCTTGATCCCGGCAAATCTCTTTTTTACTGTTTCAAAATGTGCTTTGCTTTCAATCTTTGTAATATCAAATTTTCCAACATCACCACCCAGATCAGCCAGATCGACTTCTTCAAAGCCTGTACCTTGCCCGAGATCCAATCCTTCCAAACCACCAAGATCTCCCAAACCTTCTCCCGGAGCTAATCCTGATGAACCAACAAAATCATCGAGTACAGTTCCTCCGCCGGGTTGTTGTGTTCCAGGACCAGTTCCTCCTCCGGGACCAGAACCAGGTTCAGTTGAAGTTGCTGCTACGATTTCATCTACTTGGGTTACTTCCAACAATTCGGAGCTCAAATCTGCGTCTCCGATTTCCCCGGCTCCAAGATCAAGACCGAACATTTTCTTAAAATCTTCGGAAGTTACTTCCTGGGTTGTTTCTTCGGCTTCTTCGACTTCTTCTTCCCCGATTTCCCTTTCACCTCTGGTAAACTCCGGTTCGACTTCTTCGATTATTTCCGGTTCGACTCTTGTTGCAATCTCTTCTAATCTATTCAATCTTTCTCGGATTCCAACAGCTTCAGGAGGTACATATGTTGCCTCTCCTATAAAAAGTCCGATAGCGGTAAACAACAAACCAAGGATCAAGAAAATCCTGGTAAATTTTTGTTCATGAGTTAAGGGAGGAAACTTGGCAAATTGCCTTGCTAATGCTAATTCTTCAGGTGAAGCTTTATATACAAAGGGCTCTTTGTAAAAAAAATCGATTGTCCATTGACTACTAAAGGAGATAGAACCTTCAGCATTTTCTTCTAAATTAAGAACATTACCTTTCAGGATATTTTCTCTTTTCAGGTCGTCTTTACTTAATTCTTTACCATTTTTTGTGACGGATAAGTCCATTCCTTCACGGAGTTGCATGGTAAAATTGTTACCTTTTTTGTTGATCAAGGTATATTTTGGGGGGAATGCTTTATCAAGAATTTGCCAGAAAATATGCTTGTCACTACCAATTTGAAATTTACTGGTAAAATCTCTTCCGTATCTTGCTTCATCTAATTTTTTATTCTTATATTTAAGCTGCAAATTTAATATTTTCACAATTTTCACCTCTGTTTAGATGCCAAGGACTTCATTTTTGTCATCAGCATGAATAGAAGAGAAATAAATGTTAGCAAAAGCAGCATTAGCACTGAAGATGATGAATTCGGTAATGTATCTGCATTTAAGCTCCTTATCTGCCTGAATGAGCAGACAAGGTTTATTCTGCATAACATTAATTTCATCAGCTTCGAGTTTGAGATAATTAAACAGGTTTTCCCGTGTCTCTCTTTTGCTCATAAATTCCTGCAATGTACCAACATAAATGTTTTCTTTTCCAAATAGTATCTTAGCAGGTTCATTTTTTTCCGGTTTATCAGAAAATATTTTAATCAGGATCGCCTGACCGCTTTCAATAAGTTTGTCTTTAGTTGTTGTTGTTGGTAAAAACATACCTTCAGGAGCGTTCTTCTGAGAAGCATCCATAGCTACATTTTTCAGCATGAATACTAATAAAATTGTCAGAATATCCATCAAAGATGTAATATTAAGATCACTCTTTGAATGTGATTTCTTTTTTGCTAATCTGAATTTATCCTTTTTATTCGCAATCATTATCAGCTCCTGTCAAGGTTTAGCTTGATAATACTTTTTAGAAACCGTAAGATATTTTATATTAGGGAAACCGTTGCTTTTACAAATATCAATAGATCTAAGCAGAATATCAAACTGAACTTGAGGATCGGGTAATATTTCTATCGTATTTTGATTCTCATTTTCTTTTTTCAGATGGTTAATGTTCTGATCAAGCGAGAGAAAATCGTATTTAATTTTTCCAGCATTTTCACTTAAAGCCGGTATTTCAATGATATCCTTTATTCCTTCAATAGATATCTGAAATCGATCAGTAAGCAAAGCTAAAGTAATTTTTTTTGGAAGTTCCGCTTCTTCTTTCTGCTCGATTTCCGAACCTCCACCACCTTCAGCAACAGGAAGATTAATTCCAACTAAAGCCAAATGAACCGATACCATGATCATCATCATCATGGGAATGATAACAATGAACATGTTCATCAATGGAATCAGATTGGGATACTTCTGTCTTTTTTGAGACAGCCGTCTCTCTTTTGATGGACCCTGATACACGATCTAATCCTTTAGTGAATAAGTAATTTGATTGATCAATTTAACGCTGTATTCATCGATATCGTTAATGATCCTATCAGCTCTTGCTTGCAGACCACCTTTGATGAACATGGTAATAATCGCAACGATAAGACCATAAGCAGTCGTTCCCATGGCTTGAGAAATACCTTCGGTAAGTTTGATCTGTTTCAGTGCTTCTGGAGCTTTTGCCAAGGCATCAAATGCTAAAATAAGTCCGAAAATTGTTCCCAGCAGACCCAGAAAAGTAGCAACTTGAGCTATAACATCTAACCAGAAAAGACCGGCTTCGACTTTTGGAATAGTCTGCAGTCCTGCTTCATCGAATGCATTTTTTAAAGCGTTCTCCAGGTCGGTACCGGTTCTACCTGATTTCTTGGCATCGATAAATGCCAGAAAACCGCTCCAGAAAATGAATCCAAGAGTTGTTGTTTTAAATTGTGCGCTGATTTTAGCAGATTCATCATATTGCTTGTTCCTGATGTAACCTTTGAGTTTCAAATAGAAACTTTTTGCATCCAGTTTTTCCCGAATGGCTAACTGGTAATATTTAATTATAGCAAATATGATCATAATCACAAACAAGGCTGTAATAATGTGCATGAATGCTCCGCCTTCCATATAAATTTCAACGACCGATTTAGCCGAAAGACTTCCGAAAGTCAATGTCAAGATAGAGATAATCAATATCCTTAACCAGAATTTTTTCATTATTCCTCCCTAATATAATAGTTTATTTGATTTTTTTATTTTTTCCCTGATCGAAAAACTGTGTTCAGTTTTATATTCCGTTTGTTTTCTTGGCATAATTGCTGAATTATCAGGTTTTTTTATTTCAACAGTAACTTTGTCTTCTTCATCACTTTTCAATTTTTTTAAATTGCTTCTATCAACTGTTTCTTCCTGGGCAATAAGACAGAATGTGAAAGAAAACATTAAAAGTAAAAGCAGTAATTTTTTTTTCATAAAATCACCTTCTCATTAAATCTTTATTCTTCTTTTTTAGCTTTATCATATTGGATGGTTATGTGTGCTGCCAGATAGCTTGGTGTTGTAACTGATGCGTTATTCTCAACTTTAAACACCAAATTATTAGCTCCCTGATAGAGATTATCTTCGATCTGTAAAGTATAATGAATAATATTATTATCACTCAGATTAATGGTATCCTGCACAACAGGTTCGATCGGTATGATTTCTTTATTATAGATAACTTGTACAGGTTTTTCCGCTGCGTAATCAATAGTCAACATTTCCGGTTCATCATTTGCATTAAAGTTGATCAAAATATAGGAATTCATTTCCGGATTCATTTCAATGACCTTGGCAAATTCAAATACAGTATCTTCCGTAGTGTTTGCAAAACTCCAGAGAGAGTCAGTTTCCAAAAAATATAGATAATCATCGACTTGAGCATTATTGATTATCCAGGAAGCATCCGAATAAAGATGATCATAATATTTTTCTGACCTGACATCCCATTCATATAAACGGTTCAGAGCCTTATCTGTCCATTCATCAGAATAATTTTTACCATCATAAAAAGTCAATAGTAACTGCTGATATGTTTTTGCAGCTTCAAGTTTGAATTCACCAGCTTTTGCTTTTCCAGCATTCAAAAGTGTCATTTTCGCTTTATTCTGGAGATCCGGTTGATTCTTCATCTGCTCATTATTGATCTGGTTAGAGACATCGACGAATTTTTGAACTTGAGTCGTAACAACATCCATTGAATAATCATAAGCTTTAGCAGTAAGATAAAGAGCATGAGTTTGATTTTCGACTTGAAGTTCATACGAGCTTCCTTCCCGGATCAAGGCAATAATATCCTCTTTGATCTTGTTACAGGTTTTCATCAAGTTATTAATTCTATCGTCACCTCCGATCATGTGATCTTTCCATTTAGTTAAAGTATTGACTTTGATCAGAGTTTGAGGAGATTTCTTTAAAAAATCGTTTTCTATATAGTCGATTTTATCATTGAACCTATTATAAAATTCTTCATAGCTTTTATAATAAGCAAAAACTTCATAAATGGATTCCAGAGGTAAATCTAGTCCGTCTGCTTTATAACTTGCTTCAACTTCTTTGAATTCGGATATTTTAACATCCATTCCGGGATAGTCCTTCAAGACAAAAAGGCTATCAACTTCAGATTTGATATCTTTAAGTTTTTCTGCTGCGAGGGCAGACATAAGATCAATAGAAGGATCCTTTTTATAAAGTTTGCGAGCAAGAGTATCGTATTTTTCTTCTTCTCCTCGATCGTGATAGATCAAGGCAACTTTCTGTAAAAATTCGTTAGATTTGGGATGATTCGGATGTTTCTCTTCAAATGCCAGCATCAATTCGATTTCTTTGTTTTCATTTCCTAATTCCTGATAAATCCTGATGGCATTTAAGTAAATATTTTCCCGGTTGTCTTCTCCGATATCCATGTCGGCAGCATCTTCATAAAGTTGGAGATACATTTCAGCTGCTTTTTCTTTGTTATCGAATTGTGTTCCTTCATAAAATCCAATATTCTGAAGTCGGAGTTTATAAGCTTCGTTCGATTTATTAAACTTATCAATAAACTGATTTCTTAATCTTTCGCTCTGATTCCAGTCACCTAAACTATCTGATATTGTCCAGGCGTTGATATAAACAGCGAGAATATCTTCTTTAGCTTCTTTTTGGGAAGCAATATCCAGCAAAAGATCGATCGCTTTTTGATTATCTCCGGCATTTTTATACGCTTCGATTGCTTTGAGTTTGAATCCAATACTTTTTTCTTTATCTTCATTTTCCAATTCACCTGCAAGTCTTAGATAATTTTCAGCAGCTGTAAGATAATCTCCTTTATCCATTTGTGTGTTGGCATTGGATTGGATTGAAGCTAAAATATTATTACTGTAATCATTTTTCTCATCTTCTGTTGCATATTTACTTGCTTCCCGATAATAAGTTTCAGCTAAATTATAATCATTTCTTTGCTGACTGATCTCGGCAAGACGAGCATTGGTCAGTTTTCTAATCTCATTATCCAGATTGTAATCTAATAACTTCGAATAATCTGCAAAAGCTTTATCCAACTCATTTCGATCATACCAGATTTCAGCTCTTTTGTAAGTTAATTTTATCAAGTCCGATTCTTTATTTTCACCGGGATATTCAGGAGTGATTAGGATTTTCTCGTAATGTAATGAAGCATCAATAAATAATGAATCTAAACTATTATTATCAAGAAAAACATTCCAGGTTGTATCGATATAGGCTTGTTCGTCAATAGTTGGTTTTAACAATTCATAGATCTTTTCATTACAATAAAAAATGTTATCTTCAAAAATATAAAATTCTTCATGGTCAGGATAGAGATTATTAAAATCGTTAATATCTTTCAAAACAGAGAAATAATGAGACGGATTATTAGTGCTTTCAGCAAGTTCCAGACTGGCATCTAAAACTCGTCTTCTGATGGTCTTCATTTTTTCAAGATTCTCTTTATCAATATAAGAATCAAATTTTAAGTAATCATTAACAAGTTCCTTATAAGTGATAAAATCTTCTTCTTCTTTTGAATGTACAAAGTTGTTGTAATATTTTGGTTCAAGAAATTCGTAAGCTTTCCTGATCACTTGAAATTGAGCTGAAAGATCCTTCTCAGCATTAGCTTTGAACCATTCGGAATCTACTTTATAATTATCTACAATTCTGATCATTTCATTTACAATCAAATCTTCAGCAGGCTGTTTATCTCGTGTTCGAGATGGATTATTTTGATAAATCGTCATTACCGAATCAATAAATAATGGACATTCCGGGCTGAGAGGATAAAGAGATAGATATGAATTTATTAGATCAATGGCTTGGATAGGTGCATTATATTTAAGTTTTAATTCGATCGATTTTAGCAGAATCTCTTTACTGTATTCGTCACTAATAAACTCTGCAAGTATCTCTTTCGCTTTTTCTGCAGCAACCGATGCTTGATTAAAATCCGAACTATCGTAGTCGATCAAACTGAAAGCAATATTTTCGATGGCATCATCTTCAAAGAAAACTTTTTCTGTTTGCAGACTATCATTATGAATAATATCAAGTATTTGGGTAAAATCCTGGATAGCTAATTCAAATTGAGCACTGCTGAAATAAGACCATCCTCTTTGAAAAAGACCGTAATTCTGTAATGGATCTCCCTCTCGTTGAGCAACAATGTCAAAGTATTCTATTGCTTTTTGGAAGTATGGAAGAGGTTCTCTGGAATCGAGAGCTATTTCGAAGTACACTGTTCCTAATCTGTAAACAGCATCTGTATTATATTTTGATTCCGGCATTGATTGGTAAATTTCCGAAAAAGCGTCGATGGATGTTTTTAGTTTTTCTTCCGATAATCTAAGATTATCAGGCCAATTCATCACCAATTCGATGTTTTTCTGTCTTTCTGTATCCCGTTCTAATAATTTTGCTGCAAAATCAAAATATCCAATATTATAGAGGACAACATCTTTACTCGGAAAGTAAGGATCATGTTCAAGAACCTTTTTATAATACATCGCTGTAATCTCTGGATCATTAACATCTATTTCGATGCTCATTTCAGCCAGATTAAAATATAAGTTAGCCAGTCCGGTAGAGTTTGGATTTTCTTCGATGTATTTTAAAGTTCTATCATAAACACTTTTTTTATAAGAGATTTTTTTATTGTATTCTTTTTGTAGTTTTGGATCAATGTCTTGGTCTTGTGAAAAAAGACTTATAGCTAAGAAAATTAAAAATGAGAAAATTAAAAAAAAATTTATTTTATTATTCATTTTTCATTTGTTCCGTGAATTCTTTATATTCTTCGTCGATGGTTTGAGATTGTTTGAATAGAACATCCAATAAGCTGATCTGGTATCTGTCATTTTCTTCTACTATATCATCCTTCATCATGGTTAGAGCGTTATGATATGTTTCTTTTAGCATCTCATTCTCTTCTACTAATAATTCTTTCTCTTTATCAAGTCTTTTAGCAATTTTTTTATTGAATTTCTCAATAACTTCCTGTTTAATCTCAATCAGATCATCCCTATTTTGTTCTATTGCAACTGCTTCTTCCCGGATCAATTGTTTCATATCAGCACTTGGTTCACCTTGAAATTGTATTCGGGCAATTGTATCAATTGATTCAAGATTTCCTGACAGTATTTCTATTGAATTATCACACATAACTGCAATATTGGGATGATTAGTTTCTCTCGCTATATTTCTTATCTCTTTCCAGGTGTTTAATAAGAAATCTTCGTGTAGTTTTTCTACAGCTAATGCTCTGGCTAATTCATAATCTTGAGTAGTAAAATTCTGTAGATGACCTAAATAGGAAATCATTTGTAGAGTTACCAAATATGCATCGGAATCTTCAATTCTTTTATCAAGCATTTTGGGGATTTTTTTGTTTGGAATTGTATTTGCCAGTTTAATAACAGCTTCCATTTCGCTGATAATGCTATTATACGAAAGATATTCCTCTTCTAACATTTCAAGAGCTATTAAGGTGACAGGATCGAGACCTTTATATAAAGATTGAAGAGAGGTGTTTGTCTTCTGAAGGGCAGATTCAATACTATCCATTTTATTTTTTATGGAAGTTCTTTCATTTTCCGAAATGTCATCTTTAGAGTAATCTGTTCTCAAATTTTTGTATTTTTCAAGAAGACTGTATTTTGCATTTAATGTTTCCAAGAGAATATTATTAACAGAAATTATCTCATTGAGTTTTTCTTCAACAGTGTTTATATCACCTTTTTCAAGTTCAACCATCAAAACTGCAAATTTAGCAGAAGCAAAATACTCGCTCTTAACAGGATTATTGATTATTAATGAATAGTAATATAATGCTCTATCATAGTCTTTGGCATTTTTATACTGGGTTCCGATCTCATACATTATTTCATCGTAATTCATTTTCTTTTGTAATTCTACTGTTGCAATACCATAATCTGAATCTGAAAATAAAAGATCTCCCTGCAAGTCGAGATATTGTTCATAATAATCCAAAGAAGTAATCATGTCTTTTTTTTCAGAATACAAACGAGCTAAAGATAAAATCACAAAGTCGTAATAAGGAGTAGATGGTTGATGTTCATTTTTTAAGGTTTCAAACATCTTTATAGAAGCATTTATCCCATCTTCAAAATAGGCAATTAACGCCAGCATTGATTTGGCTCGAAAGCTGTATTCTTCATTTTCAGAAAGTAGCTGAAACCTTTTTTTTGCATTATCAAAATCGTCGATGTTGTAATAAGCTTGAGCTAGTTGATATTTCTGCTGACCTGATTTATTTGAAGGAAATTTATTATAGAGAGTGATCAATTCAGAATCGAGTTCCTTGATAAAGTAAATCTCTTCTAACAGAAAAAGAGCAGGATCAAATTTAGGAGAAGACTGGTAATTATCAACCAATTCTTCTAAAAGGTTTTGAGATTTATCTACATTTCCTCTAATTTTTAAACTTTTAGCCCTGTAAAAGAGTATTTGGTCTTTTAATTCAGGTACATCGCTATAAATAACTTTAAGCTCTCCGACTTTCATGCTGATTGCTTGTGCATCGGAAGTCCTGAACATATTATCGATGACTCGGGAGTCTTCATCAAATGCTCTTTCAATCTTTAACAGATTTCCGTTCTTATATTGCTCGCGTACTTCTTTTCTTAGATTTATCAAATTATAGAAATACTGGATTTCACCTTCGATAATATCTAATCCACGCTGCTCTTCTTGTATCAGTTGAATTAAGGCAGAATTATCCTCTTGGGCTGATAAAAAAAGAGACAATAATAGAACTAAACTAAAAAATATGTTTTTAGGATTCATTTTAGAAATTACTCTTGAAGTAGTTTTCTAATTTCTTCTAACTCTTTTTCAGCTTGTTTTCTTCTTTCTCTGATCAATCGCAATTCTTCTAAAAGTGGATTTGAATCATAATCAACAGATGGAGTTTCCGGTAAAGTCCTTGTCATTGTTCTTTCTTTAGGTGGAACAGTACTTTTCAGATAACCGTCTTTCTGGGATGCTTTAATATCAGAAAAAGTGTCCAAAGTGTATTTAATACCAATAGCGAATTTTTGTCCGTAATTACCAGAATCTTTTTCTTTGAAAAAATCTTCTAATCTATAAATGCAACCCCTGAATGTAAAGTTCTGATAATAGACATTAGCTCCGAG
>DRTC01000057.1 GCA_011372345.1 Candidatus Cloacimonadota bacterium | reverse complement strand
TCAAAGAGCAGGCAAACAACAACATTTTCATCTCACCGATGAGCATTTCTTATGCTTTGGGAATGAACTTTAACGGAGCAGACGGAAAGACAAAAGAGGAAATGGCAAAAACTCTCGAATTCGGAAATCTAACCAATGCAGAGGTCAATGAATCGTTCAAAAAATTAATGACAAAATTGATGGAACTCGATCCAAAAGTGATGATGGAAATCGCTAATTCCATCTGGTATCGCGAAAATGTGGATGTTCTTAAAAAATTCAAAAAAGTTAATCAGGATTATTTCCAGGCAGAGATCAGGAATATGGATTTTTCCAAGCCGGAAACAGTCGGGATCATCAATAACTGGGTGAGTGAAAACACTAAAGGTAAGATCACCAAAGTTATAGACGAGATCGATGCCCTTTCCATGATGTATTTGATCAATGCTATCTATTTCAAAGGTTCGTGGACAGAAGAATTTGATAAAAAAAGGACAAAAGAGGACAAATTCTTCTATGCTGAAGGAAAATCAGTTTTATGCGAGATGATGAAAACTTCCGAAAAGAATCTTTATTTCGAGAATGATGATTTCCAGGCTGTGGATCTTCCTTATGGGAAAGAAAATTTTAGTATGATCGTCATCCTTCCCAAAAAAGAGAAGGATATTAACGAGTTCATTTCCAAATTGAATGTTGAAGACTGGAATTCCTGGCTGACCGGTTTTTCCAAACAAAAAGGTTCACTCGTTATGCCTAAATTTAAGATCGAATACGATATCGAGATGAATGATGTTCTCAAATCTCTGGGAATGGCAAACGCTTTTACTTCCGCTGCGGATTTCAGTAAAATGACAAAAAAGCAGAAACTTTACATCAGTAATGTCAAACACAAGACTTTCGTGGATGTGAACGAGGAAGGAACAGAAGCTGCTGCTGTAACGGTTGTAGAAATGAAGCTGACTTCTGTCGGTCCTGGTTTTTTTATGAAAGTTAATCGTCCTTTCGTGTTTGCGATCAAAGAAAAAGAAACAAATTCCATCATTTTTATTGGGAAAATTGTGAATCCGAAACCGGAAAAGTAGTTGAATCAGTTGAACTGGTTGAATTAGGAAAATTGGAAAAATGAAACCCAAAGCAATCATCTTCGATATGGATGGAGTTATCCTGAACAGCGAACCCATCTATTATGAAGTTCAGATGAAATTCTTCCGGGAACTTGGAATAAATATCTCTGCTGATGAATATTCTACTTTTGTCGGACTTTCCCAAACAGAAATGTGGAAAAGAATTCTAAAAAAATTTGACTCGACTTCAATCCGGCAACTGACGGATGGAGTTGAGTATAATTTTTCTACTCTGAATAAAATTAATTTATTAGAAGAATTGATCACTAAAAACAACAAACTTAATTACCAACATTTCTCAAAATTGGAAAATCTGAAACCAACTCCCAATTTAATAGATTTTATAAATGAGTTAAAGAACAAAAATATTAAATTAGCAGTTGCTTCTTCAACAACCAAAAAGTTGGTGGATTTAATTCTGGAAAAACTTCAAATCAGACATTTCTTCGAAGTGATCGTAAGTGGAAATGAAATAAAGAACGGAAAACCGGAACCGGATATTTTTCTCAAAACTGCTGAACTTCTGAAAGTAAAACCTGAAGAATGTATCGTTATTGAAGATTCGTTCAATGGAGTAAAAGCCGCAAAATCAGCAGGAATGAAATGTATCGGTTTCCAGAAATTTAATTCCGGAGAGCAGGATCTTTCCGATGCAGATTTGATAGTTAACGAGTTTAATGAACTTATTTCATTTATTTAATTCATCAGAATAAACTGAAAAAAATTGAAGAAAACTGAATATGTTTATTTTTTCAGTCTCTTTCAGTTTCTTCGGTCTATCTCAATGAAAAAAAACCAAGGATGAAATAAAAATGACTGATATTATCGATTACAAAATCTATGGTGACGAGATGCAACTTGTGGAGATCGAATTAGATCCGCAAGAAGGAGTACGCGCCGAAGCAGGCGCAATGATGTTCATGGAAGAAGGTATTGAAATGCAGACTTCAACCGGTGGAGGTTTATTCAAAGGATTCAAGAGAATGATAACCGGAGAAAGTTTCTTTATCACGACTTTCCTGCATAATGGTTCCGGAAAATCTCATGTGGCTTTTGGAGCTCCATATCCGGGTAAGATCATTCCGCTTGATCTGGCAAAACATAATGGAAAATTCATCTGTCAGAAAGATTCCTTTTTATGTGCTGCTCGCGGCATCGAGATCGAAGTTGAATTTACAAAAAAGATCGGAGCCGGACTTTTTGGTGGAGAAGGATTTATCCTGCAAAGATTGGAAGGAAACGGAATGGCTTTTATCCATGCCGGCGGAACGATCATTGAAAAACATCTGCAAGCCGGAGAAACTTTGAGAGTAGATACTGGTTGTATGGTTGGTTTTGCTCCTACGGTCGAATATAATATCCAGTTTGTGGGTGGATTCAAAAACGCATTGTTCGGAGGAGAAGGTTTGTTCCTTGCAACCGTAAAAGGTCCCGGACTCGTTTATCTGCAAAGTCTTCCTTTCTCAAGATTAGCTGATAGAATAATGGCAGGATATCGTTTTCATAACAAAGGAGAATCAAAAGGAATAGCTGGACTTGGTGGAGGTCTTTTAGGTGGTCTTTTGGGTGGAGACAATTAAGAAATTGGAAAATTACAAAATACAAATAACAAAAATCAAATAAAATTCAATTTTCTAAAATAAAAAAAATCCAAACTTAAAAAGGAGAATGTATATTTGCATCGGAACAAGTTCTACGAAAATGAAAGCACTCATAATCGATAATCATTCCAAATATATTGGAAAAATAATCGAGACATTAAAACTTTTTGGGATAAAACATTCCGTAATCGATTTTGCTAAATTCAAATGTGCTGAATCTGAAAAATATGATCTTTTTATCTTTTCCGGTGGAAGGATGAGCATAGCCAATACTCCTGAACTTGCAGAAGAAAAAAAACTGATCGCTAACTCAAGCAAGCCTATTTTCGGCATCTGTTTCGGATTCCAATTGATCGCTTTTGTTTATGGAGAAAAAACTCAAGAACTCCCGGATAGAATTCTGGGAGTTCACGAGATCGATGTCTTTGATTTAGATAGTTCAGGAATAACATATAACTCATCTAAAATGAAAGTATATGAATCACATAAATTTGCGATCAAAAAACTACCCCCGGACTTTGAAGTTTTTGGAAGATCAGAATACGGGATCGAGATCTTCAAACATAAAACAAAACCAATTTGGGGAACACAATTTCATCCCGAAGTTACTGATGATAATGCAGGGATTATTTTGCTGGAAGGATTCTTGAAAGATTTTGGATCGGATTGATAAAAATTCTTTTACACTCCCAAATAGGAAATATGTGTCCCGTACGGACGAATCCGCGAACTTGTTCGTGGACACAGACATTAGCCACAAAAGAGCTAATCCAAAAAGTGTAATATAGTTCTGTAAATATTTAAAAGCTTGCTTGATATTTAGGTTTCAAAAATATCGAAAAAAATTGTTGGAGAAAATTTTGAACCAAAACCAAAATCCTGAGCAAATAGCGAGAGATAAAATAGATAAGCAACTACTGAGTGCTGGTTGGGACATCCAAGATAAAGATTCAATCAACTGGAATAAAAGCAAAGAAATTGCTGTTCGGAATTATTACACTCAAGACGGAAAAGAAGCTGATTATATCCTTTTTGTAAATCGTAAACCTGTTGGAGTTATTGAAGCAAAAAAAGAAGAAGAAGGTTTTCATTTAACATCTGTAGAAGAACAATCAACCGAATATGCAACCAGCAATCTGAAATATCTGAATAATGAACCTTTACCATTTGTTTATGAAAGCACAGGAACTTTGACAAGATTTACAGATTATCACGACCCAAAACCAAGATCGAGACCTGTTTTCAGTTTTCACAAACCTGAAACATTTATTGAATGGCTAAAAAAAGATAAAACTCTCAGAGAACGATTTTACGATCTTCCCGAATTAAATATTGAAGGCTTGCGAGATTGCCAGATCAACGCAATTAATAATCTCGATGAATCCTTCAAAAATAACAAACCACGAGCTTTGATTCAAATGGCAACAGGTGCAGGAAAAACTTTTACAGCAATTACTTTCATTTATCGTTTGCTCAAATTCGTAGATGCAAAAAGAATTCTGTTTCTGGTTGATACACGAAATCTCGGTGAACAAGCGGAACAAGAATTTATGGCTTATCAACCGAATGATGATAATAGAAAATTCACAGAATTGTATAATGTTCAAAGACTGCAATCTTCTTATATTGCTACCGATAGTCAGGTTTGCATCAGCACAATTCAAAGAATGTATTCCATTCTGAAAGGTGAAGAGCTTGATGAAAAAATGGAAGAAGAAAACCCAAACGAAAGCTGGCAACCAAAAGAACCGCTTCCTGTAATTTATAACAAAAACATTCCGATCGAACAATTTGATTTTATTGTAATTGATGAATGTCACCGTTCCATCTACAATCTTTGGAAACAGGTTCTGGAATATTTTGATGTTTTTCTGATTGGCTTAACCGCAACTCCCGACAAACGAACTTTCGGTTTTTTCAATGAAAATGTGGTTAGTGAATATTCCCACGAAATGGCAATTGCAGATGGTGTGAATGTTGGTTATGAAGTTTATACGATTGATACAAAATTGACCAAGAAAGGTGCAAAACTAAAAGCAAAACAATTTGTAGATATTCGCAATAAGTTATCTCGTAAAAAACGCTGGCAACAACTTGACGAAGATTTTGAATATTCCAATAAACAATTGGATAATGAAGTTGTAAACCCAAGCCAAATCAGAAATATTATCAGAGCCTTCAAAAACAGTTTACCGGAAATTTTTCCAAACAGAACTGAAATCCCCAAAACTCTTATCTTTGCAAAAACCGACAGTCACGCTGATGATATTATCAACATTGTGCGGGAAGAATTTAATGAAGGAAACGCATTTTGTAAAAAAATGACTTATAAATCAAAAGAAAATCCAAAATCCGTTTTAGCTCAATTTCGCAATGATTATCATCCGCGAATCGTGGTAACAGTTGATATGATCGCCACAGGAACAGATGTAAAACCTTTGGAATGTCTTCTTTTTATGCGGGATGTAAAAAGTAAAAATTATTTTGAGCAAATGAAAGGAAGAGGAACCAGAACTCTGGGTTGTGATGATCTGAAAAAAGTTACACCTTCGGTTATTTCCGCAAAAACGCATTTT
>DRTC01000056.1 GCA_011372345.1 Candidatus Cloacimonadota bacterium | reverse complement strand
ATACTTTCTCGTACAAAAAATCAAAGTAAAACTTTTCAACAATTGCATTCCCAAAAAAAATTTGGGAATGAGGAGAAACTGTAGTTTTGAAAATTTCATGATCCCGATTCATCGGGATTAGTAAGTTTGGATTTTTTAGCGGCTATTTCAATCTACCCTTTATCCAATTAGGATTTCGACGACAATCAAGCACAGCATAAACAAGTATTGTATTCATCTCGATTCGATAATAAATGTCCGGTTATGATTTTGAATGGGAGAAAGTAAAACAGGATTTGAAGGCATTACAGGAAATCACGATTGAAGAGAACAATAAGAAATTCGCGGTTCGATCTGAATGGCTTGGAACTTGTGGAAAGGTTTTCCAGGCTGTAGGAGTAGCTGTCCCTCCATCAATTGTTGAAATGTAATCTTTATCCGATAAATCAAATCTGTGGTGCCAAGAAGATTTATGCGATCTGTATCTGCCTGTGATATAAGAAGTTATATTTTCGTGGTGTTAAAGATGAGTTTTGGTGTCTTTTGTGCCTTTTCGTGGCTATCAAGGATCTTTCATTTCGACAACCAACCTGAATCCAAGATCCGCTTCCCGATAAAGCGGACATTTCAACAAAGTAAAAATCCGCTCAAATTTCCGGTTAGAATTATTTTTTAGAACAATCATCTCATTACAACCTCCGCAAGCCGCAGAAGCCGGATCAACACCACTCATCAGCCATTCTGAAACTCCATCTGTGATTTTCTGGAGTGGAAATCCCGATTCATCAAAAACCGATATTCCTGAAAAAATTTCATCCTCGCTTTTTGCTGATTTATAGAAAGAAACCTCAATCTGCTTTAAAGTCGGCATTTCACATTCCATCCAGTTGCAGAATGCATTTGCTTCAAACCAACGGACATTAGTAACAGGTCCATAAAGAAAATCAGAATCCGCATCTTTGAATAGAGGTTTATTTTTATAGCTCCAATCAAAGGGTAAACTCATCTTGTATCTCGCTTGATAAAGCCAACCGATGTTACTTTTGCTCATCAAATTTGGATCGATCAACCAGTATTCACGGAATTCATATCCGTCAGCATTAACAAACTCTAGAAACTGTTCATTTGTCACTTCAAATTTACTGATGAAAAATCCTCTTGTTGAAATCATCTCGATGACATTATTTTCCTTAAAAACAGGATAAGAACCAGCTGAGATTTTTTCCATTTCATAATAGATTTTATCCTGAAAGATCAGTTTTGGGAAAATGAGAAAATCGTACAGATTGAAATCATCAGGTAATCCTTCCAGCTTAACTTCCAGAAAATATTTTCCCTTAATTTCAAGAATTCCAAAATCACCAGAAATATAACTTTCTTCAATTTGAAAAATTTCTTTATCTGACTTTCTGAAACAACCTAAATCGATTTTCATGTTTTCTTCCGCATTTTCAATCTGATAATTAATTTCAATTTTGTCGGTTTGGGAAATTGTTACATCCAAAAGGATCGGCAATGCTTCCAATCCTGAAAAAAAGAAAATCACTCCTAGAAAAAACAATATTAATTTCATTCTTACCTCAAATTTTCTCTTTTTCAAAAAAAATTCTTGCTCTATAAATCGTAAATAAAAAATTAACTTTTTAGATGGAATGAATGGAAAAATTTATGAATCCTCTCACAAATAACATAAAATTTCTGAAAGGAGTCGGTGAAAACCGGGCAAAACTCCTGACAAAACTTCATATCTATACAATCAGTGATTTGATGGAGCATTTTCCGCGTGATTATATCAACCGCAAGTCAGAAGTAAAAATACAGAATCTGGAATTTGAAAAACAGGCAGCGATCATCGGCAATATCGTTTCCATCGAGAAAAAAAATTATGGT
>DRTC01000055.1 GCA_011372345.1 Candidatus Cloacimonadota bacterium | reverse complement strand
TATTGCAAAACGACGAAGTCGTTTTCCCACATTCTTTCCAATCTCCGATTGGGAACTCGATATTATGCAAAATCCATGTTTTGTACTGCAGAATAGAAACAGGGATTTCTAAAAAAAATTACATTCCCAAAGAGGGCTTTGGGAATGATGAGAAAGAAGGCTTTGAGAACGATGAGAAGGGCTTAAGGAACGATGAGAAAGAGAGCTTTGGGAATGATGTGATGAAATTTAAAAGAATCGAATGACAATGAAACCTTTACAAAAATTACATACAAGGCTTCCTTTTGGAGAATTTTCGAAAAATCGAGCAATCCATTTTCCCTTGATTTCCGGTTTTATTTCCTCTATATCGCAAGTTGTCCTGTTACGAGAATTAATGATCGAAATCAATGGAAACGAGATCATTTTCTCTTTTTTCCTTTCGATCTGGTTATTCCTTGTTGCTCTTGGAACATATCTGAATCAAATAATTAAATTCAAGAAAAATAACAGAAAAACAAATTATCTTATAATATTGATCCTTATAGTTATAACTCCCCTGCAATTTTTGTTTATCCATTTTCTCACTGCAAAGCTCATTCTCATTTCGGGCATGATCATCAACATTCCAACAGTTATTTTAATCGCTTTTTTAACACTTTTTCCTGGTTGTCTTCTGATCGGATTTTTATTCCCGTTAAATTGCAGTTTATTTTCCAATCTCCGAAATCCGGTTCATAAAGTCTATATTTTGGAATGTTTCGGGATGATTTTAGGAGGGATTTACTTTTTCCTCTTTATTATTTTTTTTAGAAATTTCTCTTTATTGGTTTTGATGAATTTCATCTCAATTTTCTATCTCTGGATTTATGAGAGGGAAATAAAATTGCTTATTATTGCTATTTTTATATTGATTTTGCTGCTTTTCTCAAATTCTATTTTTTTAAAAAATTATGCTTCCCGATTTATCCCTCAAAAACTGATATCTTCGCAAGATTCGCCATCCGGAAGATTCGATGTGACCGCTTTAGAACAGCAGCAGAATTATTTCTGGGATGGAACTCTTATAGGCAATTCCGAAAATCAGAATTATGCTGAAGAAATGGTGAATTTCGCTCTACTTCAACATCCGGAACCAAAAAATATCCTTCTCATTGGAGGTTTGTTAAACGGATTTCCGGAGGAATTTAATAAAGAAAATTCATTAGAACAAATCGATTACCTGGAAATGGAAAAGAATATCATTGATTATTACCAGGAAAACTACCAGCAGGAAAACCGAAAACTAAAAGCGAATTTTATTAAGCAAGATCCAATCAAATATTTAAGAAAAAATCCTGAAAAATATGATTTGATCTATGTTTCTTTTCCGGATCCATCTTCGATCTTTTTGAATAGATTTTATACTTCAGAGTTTTTAAATCTTCTAAAAAATCATTTGGTAAATGAGAAATCCGTTACTTTAATAACTGTCAGCAATTCTGCAAATTTTCTCTTACCGGAACTGGCGGAATTGAATTCAATATTAAATAAGACTTTTACTGAAGTTTTTGAAAAAACCGTTATTATTCCTGCGAAAAAATGTATTTATGCAGGAAGTTCCGGCAATTATATTTCCAATGATCCCGACACTTTAAAGCAAAGGATGTTCCGGAGAAACAAGGTTGGAAACTGGTTCAATTCCGCTTTGATAAATGATGTTTGCAACAATTTCAGGATAAATGATCTTCAAAGACGAATCTCTCAATATGATTCGGAAATAAACAGTAATCTGAATCCAAGAGCGTATTTGTTGTCTATTTTATTCTGGGCAAAACATTTGAATATTTCTCTTTCAAAAGGCGTGAATTTCCTGAAAAATAATAAAATTATTTTGCTGTTTGGAATTCTCATCTTCTTATTTATAATCCCCTATTTTTCCAAAAAGATTTCCGGAAATACAGTAAATTTCAAACAAAATTTCAACATTTTTTCAATCAGTTTCATTGCTATAATTTCAGAACTTATTCTCATCTATTTGATCCAGATAAATTTCGGATTTGTGTATTATGTGATCTCCATTCTCACGATGACTTTTATGCTTGGTTTGAGTCTTGGTTTTATTATTTCGGATAAAATTGAAATCCAGATTTCACGACTTTTTCTTATCTTCCTATTTCTATTATTCATCCTCTTTCTTATTTTAAATGCTGCCATTCCTTTATTGATAATTTTTATATTCAACACATTTATTGCGGTTTTAGAAGGCTTGATCCTTTCTAAAAATCTATCTGAAATAAACAATATTGAGACTGCAAAAAAAGGAACTTTTTTCTATTTTCTCGATACTCTCGGAGCGACTTGCGGAGGATTTATTTTGGGAATATTCCTCTTACCTTTCTTCAGTATCAGGAAAATAATCGGTTTTCTGATGATGATCCTGATTATGAATTTTATCATTAGATTGAAATTCAGGAATTTTTTTGTTGATTAGTTTTTCGTTGAAATTTTATGTATCTTTTTGAAAACCTTGCGGATGGTTGAAAACCTCCGCAATGGTTGAAAATGATAGACTCGAATCACGATAGAGTTCAACCATTGCGAAGATCTCATTCTTCAACCATTCGCAAGGTTTCCAAAACTGGAGGTGAAGATGAAAAAGATAGCAATTATCATTATGATAATATTCGCAACTTTATTAATATCCCAAACTCGAAAACCGGCAGTTTCGGGAACCTGGTATCCTTCCAATAAAAATGAACTCAACAAAATGTTGGAAGATTTTTACCAAAAAGTCGATTTGGAGAAGGAGCAGGAAAATATCGAACCATTCGGCATCGTTTCTCCGCATGCCGGTTTTATCTATTCCGGGCAGATTGCTGCTTATGGATATTCTCTCTTGAAAAACAAGCACTTTGATACAGTCATCCTGCTGGGACCAAGTCATCATTACCTGGAAAATGTGATTTCCATTTATAATGGAGATTTTTACAAAACACCTCTGGGAAATGTTCCGATCGATAGAGAACTTGCCTCGATACTGATCAAAAAGGATAAAAAATTCGTTTTCTTAAATGAAATTCACGAACAGGAACACAGTTTGGAAGCGCAAGTTCCCTTCCTGCAATATCAAATGAAGGATTTCAAAATCGTTCCGATCTTAACATCTACAAGAGATTTTAAGTTGTTGGATAAAATGGCAAATATATTGATCGAGATTATTGAAAATACTAAAAAGAAAATCCTGGTTGTGAGCAGCACGGATATGTCTCATTTTCATAATTATCAAAAAGCCTGTGCAATAGATAGAGGAACGATCGATCTGATTTTAGAGAAAAAATGGGATGTTTTGAAGAATAATATTCTGTCCGAAAGATGCGAACTTTGCGGATATTATTCGTTTTATATTTTTCAAAAAGTTATGGAACATTTCCAGGATGGAGATGGAATTTTGTTAAAATACGCAAATTCAGGAGATGCAATGGGAGATACTAATTCCAATCGTGTTGTCGGATATTGTTCAATTGTATTTCCAAAAAAAGGAGAAGAAAAAATGGAGAAATTTACGCTTTCCAAAGATGAAGAAAAATACCTTTTAAACTTAGCAAGAACAAGCATCGAGTATTATCTTGAAAACAGGAAAAAGTATGTTCCACCCAAACCGGATGCAGGGATCATGAACAGGAATTTAGCGGTTTTTGTTACTTTGAATAAAAATGACAATTTGCGGGGTTGTATCGGACAATTGATCGCTCAAGGACCTCTTTATCTTGCTGTGTCTGAGATGGCTAATTCTGCTGCTTTTAATGATTACAGGTTCGGTCCGGTTTCAAAAGATGAACTGGAAGATATTAATATCGAAATTTCAATCTTAACTCCACCGGAAAGAATATTCGATATTGAAAAGATCAGGATGGGTATCGATGGAGTCTGGATCAAAAAAGGATTCCGCAGTGGAGTTTTCCTACCGCAAGTAGCTACAGAAACAGGTTGGGACAGGAAAACATTTCTGGAAAATCTCTGTGCTCATAAAGCCGGACTTCCTAAAGATGCTTATCTCGATAAAGATACGGAAGTAAATATTTTTCAGGTTTATAAGTTCAAGGAATAAAAAGAATTAAATGAATTTAGGTTGGGGATTAACAACAAATTCTTTAGAAATTATCAGAAAATTAATAGTTCTTCTAAAGAGAATTTTATTAAGTAAAAATTTCAAGACAATATTCTTTTACCCCGAATTTCCCTGTTATAGAGATGTAATCTATAAAATCTGTTTTATAAATGGTCATAAGATGGTGAGGAAACCGGGGAATACAATGGATTTGGTAATTCATTGGGATGAAAATACTTTCTGGAAAGAACATCAGCAGATAGAAAAATGCAAGGATTCGATTCCAAAAATAAATAACGATTGCAAAGATATTAGTAAACCTTTGGTAGACAAATATTTTCAGGAAATATTCGGTTACAGTATTCAGATCGATCCGACTAAATTTTTGGGAAAGTGTGTTCGGAAAAATGTTTTGAATGCAAAACACGATGGGAAAATAATAAATTGTCCGGTTAAAGAAGCAGACAAGAAATATGTTTATCAGCACATCATTAATAATTCTTTAGACGGTAAAATAGTTGAAGATGTTCGAGTCCCGATTTTCAAAAACAGTATCCCATTTGTGTATTTGAAATATAGACCCATTGATAACAG
>DRTC01000054.1 GCA_011372345.1 Candidatus Cloacimonadota bacterium | reverse complement strand
CATTACCCGGGAACCTGGAACGGAACTTATGATTTCCAGATGATAATCTATGCAAACGGTAGGATATTGTTCCAATACAGAACTGTTTCCGGAGATCTTGATACATCAACGGTCGGAATTCAGAATGCAGCAGGAACAGATGGTTTGCAGGTTTCCTACAATGATAATTATCTTCATAATGAACTGGCGATCTTATTCTATACGGATTGGCTGCAGCTTTATCCGACTTCGGGAACGGTTTTACCATCAGCTTATGATGATATTACTGTTTCTTTCGATGCATCGGGACTCACAACCGGAACTTATTTGAAAAACATAGATATCTCCAGTAACGATCCTGACGAACCGAATGTGATCATTCCCGTAACTCTAAATGTCGGAACAACCCAGCCACCTGAACCACCGGAAAATGTAACAATTGAAATTAATGGCTCTAATGTTAATATCAGTTGGAATGCAGTAAGCGGAGCAACTTCCTACACGGTTTACAGTGATACGGATCCTTACGGAACATTTTCAAATGTTGAACAGACAGGAATTACAGGAATTTCTTGGAGCGAACCTGTTTCAGAAGTAAAGAAATTTTATCATATAACAGCAAGTAATGAAACGAGATCAGCCAAGATTCGAGTTCACAGGAGCGAAGCGAAAGTGGACTTGAACCGACAATGAGAAAATTATCTGAAAATTAATTTTATAAAGAGGAAAAAATGAAAAAAATATTTTTCACAACTTTGCTGCTTATGGTCATTGTCAACGGATTCACACTCGAATCAAATAAAGATCAAGAATGGCAGAAAGAAAATCCGTTTTCTTTTCCACATTGGATGACAGAGGAAGAGAAGACGAGAACTGATGAGATTGGCAGAGATTTTTACGAAACCGATCCGCCGGTAGGGCCTGTCGTCAATATTGCCGAATTTAATAAGATGCAGGGAGTTTTGATCCGTTATCCGTTTGGAATTCCAATGGCTTTGATCGCGGAGATGTCACAAGAAATCATGGTTACGACCATTGTTGCTAACCAAAGCCAGGAAAACACGGTGACAAACCAATATAACTCGAATGGAGTAAATATCGATAACTGCAATTTTATCCATGCTCCGTCAGATTCTTATTGGACGAGAGATTATGGTCCCTGGTTTGTGATCGATGGAAATTATGAAGTTGGAATTGTTAATTTTCCCTACAATCGTCCTCGACCAAATGATAACGATATTCCCATCGCAGTAGCTGATTTCCTGGATATTAACCTGTTTGGAATGGACTTAATTCATACAGGTGGAAATTATATGACAGACGGTATGGGAATTTCTTCTTCTTCCGATCTGGTTTGGGATGAAAATCCCGGACTTTCTCATGCAGAAGTGGATCAACTTGTGGAAGATTATCTCGGCATTGAAACCTATTATGTTGTTCCTGATCCGAATAATACTTATATAGATCATATAGACTGCTGGGGAAAATTTCTTGATGTTGATAAAATTCTGATCCGTTCTGTACCGGAAAGTCATGCTCAATATGATGAGATAGAAGCGACCGCAGAATATTATGCAAACCAGATTTCGTCTTATGGAAATAATTATCAGGTTTATCGTGTTTACACTCCCAACAATCAACCTTATACGAATTCCTTGATCTTAAATGACCGGGTATTCGTGCCCATTACTGGTTCGAGCTGGGATGATGATGCTTTAGCAGTTTATGAAGAAGCAATGCCTGGTTATGAAATTCTTGGTTTTACAGGTTCGTGGGAATCTACAGATGCTCTTCATTGTCGGACAAAAGGTATTGCTGATTTGGGAATGTTATATATTCATCACCTTCCGATCCTGGGAACTGCTCCTTCCGGAATTGATTATGAAATAGAAGCTGAGATAATTCCGTTAAGTGGAGCAAATCTTGTTGAAGATTTTACTTTGCTTTATTACCAGGTCAATAACGGTGATTTTATACCGGTTATTATGACACTTTCCGCAGGTAATACTTATGCAGGAATTATTCCTTCACAACCTGATGGAAGCGAGATCGGTTATTTTATCCAGGCAAACGATGAATCCGGTAGAGTAGCATCTCATCCGTTTATGGGACCTCTCGATCCGCACACTTTTGTTGTAGGTGAACCAATCCCTCCGGAATTAAATATTGATCCGACTTCGTTTGAGGTTGAATTGTCTGAAGGTGAAACAACAACCGAAATTCTGGAACTTTCCAATATCGGCGGTGGAGAGATCAATTATACTATCGAAATAGATGTTCCGGTTAATAGAGAAGATGATAGGAATATCAGCGGTTCCACGATCGAGTGTTCTCATGATGAATTCTATTCCGGTGATACTGTAACTTGGACTTTTACCGTTTTTAATGCCAGTACTGACGATGAATGGTTAGATGAAATATATATCGATTTTCCACCTGGAGTTTTCGTAAATTCATCAACTGACTTTGTGGGTGGGACCGGAGATTTGGTTTCTGATGGAGCAGTTGGAGACGGAGCAGAAATCCGTTGGTATGATCCTGACGGAAGTTGGGGGAATATTCATGATGGTGAAAGCGCATCCGCAGAAGTTGATGTTAATATTGATCCTGATTTTGTAGGTGATATCGATATAACTTATGAAATCAGTGGTGATGATTATGGCAGCGAACCTCATACTGTTTATGGGAATATCGGACTGTTGAATGCCGGAGAATTGATAACCTGGATTGATCTGGAGACATATTCCGGAACACTTGGAAGTGGTGAAACAGATATGATAAATGTGTATTTCGATGCGAATGACCTGGAACCAGGAGAACATACTTGCTCTCTTGTCGTGTATGATGATCGACGAAACGAAACAGTTATTCCGGTCACCTTAACTTTAGGTACCGGAATTTCGGATAATGATCTTGAAAACGATACTGTCTTGTTAGGAAATTATCCTAATCCTTTCAACTCATCAACGACAATCTCATTTAATATCATCGCAGAGGACGGAGAGAACGCAGAGATTTCGATCTATAATGTGAAAGGTCAGAAAATTCGTACTTTGGAGTGCATTAATTGTGTTAATGCAAAAGCAACGGAGTCGCTTTCCCACATAACTTGGGATGGGAAAGATGAAAATAATAATCCTGTTTCCAGTGGAATTTATTTCTATAAATTGAAATCAGGTAAATTTAATGAGATGAGAAAGATGATATTAATACACTAAAACATCGGAATGTCCGAAGGTCTTCCGATTGTTTGGATTGAAGTAATTAACATTCCGAAGAACTTCGTGCATTCGGAAGTTGATAAATAATAAAGGGGAGAGAATCAAAAAGATGAAAAAAATGATGTTATTATTAGCAGTCACTATTGGATTTTATCTGTCTGCAGCCTGGATTGAAATTCCTGAAAATTCAAGAAGCAAACTTTTTGAATATGTTGCCGGAGAAATTGAATCAGTGGAACTGGAATTTTCTTTGAATGGTTATGAACTTGAAGAAATTTATGAAAGAGGAGATATTTATCAAAAAATATCCTATTCAAATGAAGGAGAATTATTAGAGATCGGAAAACCTGATCTTCCTGTATTTTCCCGTTTAGTAGCTGTTCCGAATGAGGGAGAGGTCTCGGTTGAAATTCTATCTTATGAAAGTGAAATTATTCCGGATATTCTCATTTATCCTCAACAGGAACTTCAAATCGACGGGCAACCGAGAAATACCGGATTTGTTATTGATGAAGATTTCTACATAAGCGGATCTGTTTTCCCCGAGAAGAATGTAAATCTGGGAATACCTGCAATTATCAGAGATCATCGGATCGTCAATATAACCGTAAATCCTTTCCAGTATGATCCGGTTAACAGGGAATTGACGATCATTAAAAATCTTGATTTCAAAATTAATTGTTCCGGTCAAAATGGCGAGAATGTTAAGATTCACAATCGCAAAAAATCCAGATTCTTTGAATCGATATATGCTTCCACGATCGTGAATTATGAATCTTTAAGAAGCAGAGATGATGAATATCAGAAGCCGAGTTATCTTTTTATATATCCAACAAGTTCACCTGTTCAGCAAAATCTGCAGTTATTAACAAACTGGAAACATCAGAAAGGTTTTAAAGTTACGGTTGCCAGTACAACAGAAACCGGAACAACTTTGAACTCCATAAAAAATTATATCCAGGATGCTTATGATAATTGGGAAGATCCTCCTGAATTTGTTTGTCTCGTTGGAGATGCTAACGGTAGTTTTGTAATTCCAACCGGTAATTATTCAGGACCTGGAGATCAATATTACACTCTTCTGGAAGGAGATGATATTTTAGCTGATATTTTTATCGGAAGATTATCTTTTAACACGATTTTAGAATTACAGACGATCATAGCCAAGATCCTGGGTTATGAAAAAGAACCTTATCTGGGAGAACAGAATTGGTATCAGGAAGCTCTGCTGGTCGGTGATCCGAGTTCATCAGAACAATCCTGTATTATCACAAATAAATATATCAAGGAATTGATCAATGCTGATGAAGATGGTTATACATTCGATGAAATTTATTCCGGTTCATTTGCTTCCGGAATGAACAACAGCATAAATGATGGAGTTAATTATTTCAATTACCGAGGTTACATCGGAATGAGCGGTTGGGGTAATTCCAATATTAACAGTTTGACAAATGGTTTTAAACTTCCCGTAGCAGTTATCCTGACCTGTTCAACAGGAGGTTTTGATTCGGGTTGGGATGATTGTAGAAGTGAACTACTCCTCAAAGCCGGTTCTCCAACTGTTCCCAAAGGTGCGATTGCTGCAATAGGAACTGCTACATCCACGACTCATACCTGTTTTAATAATTGCGTTGATATGGGTATTTTCTATGGAATCTTTGTTGATCATATTTTTCACATGGGAGGAGCATTAAATCGGGGAAAGTTGAATCTTTATTTGAATTATCCCCAAAATCCCAATAATTCCGTCTATAAATTTTCTTATTGGAATAATCTTATGGGAGATCCGGGCATGGAAGTCTGGACAAATGTTCCCCAGGAAATGAATGTAACTTATGAATCTCAAATTCCTTACGGATCAAATTATATGAATGTTTCTATTAAGGATACAGATGAAAATCCCATTGAAGGAGCATGGGTAACTGCTCAAAAAGGAGAAGATATCATTTTCTCAATTGGTTTTACGGATGAAAGCGGAAATCTGACTTTGCCTTTTGCTTCAGAAACTCTCGGTGATGTTAATCTGACTGTTACTAAGCATAATTTCATTCCTCATCTCGGAAGTTTTGAATTAGTCCAGTCCGATGTTTTCCCTAATGTCTATGAAATTGAGATCGATGATGATAATTCCGATACTTCTTCCGGTAATGGTGATGGAATTATCAATCCGGGAGAGGTTATCGAATTGAATGTGGCTTTAAAAAATTACGGTACTTTAAGTGCAACCGGTATTTATGCGGAAATTTCCTCAACAAGTGAATTTGTCGAGATAACAGATGCATCTGAAATTTATGGAACAATTGAACCCGGAACATCGATATTCAGTGAAGATGATTTTGACTTGTCCATAAATCCGGATATTGTCGACGGAACAGAGATTTTAGTAAATATTGTTATTTCTGATGATAACGAGAATCAATGGAATGATACCATAATTCTAACTACTGATGGAGCAAACCTGCAGGCTCATGATTATGAGATTATGGATGCAAATAATATTTTAGATCCTGGAGAAACTGCAGAACTTGTTGTAACTATTGAAAATCTCGGTTCGATATCAGCAACCGGAATCAGCGGAATTTTGACCAGTCCGGATAATCGGATTTATATTGATGATGCTAATGCCTATTTTGGAGATGCATTATCAGGAGAACAGATCTCGAATAATAGTGACACATTTGAACTGACAGCTTCCAGTCACCTGATTCCCGGAACATTGATCATTATGAATCTCAATTTGACAGATGAAAATGGATATAATGCAAATACAAGTTTTGTTTTAGAAGTTGGAGAAGTTTCTGTAACTGATCCGTTGGGACCAGATGGATACGGTTATTATTGCTATGATAACGGTGATACCGGGTATCAGGAAGTTCCAATTTATAACTGGATCGAGATAGATCCTGATTATGGCGGTTCCGGAACTGTTATCAGCTTATATGATTATGGAGATACGGGTGATATTGAAATTCTCGATCTTCCCTTTACATTCCAGTTTTACGGAGAACCTTATGATCAAATAACTGTTTGTACGAACGGCTGGATTTCTCCCGGAATAACGGAACAATATTCGTTTATGAACTGGCATGTACCCGGACCCGGAGGACCTTCTCCCATGATCGCTCCATTCTGGGATGACCTGAAAACAGGAGGAGGTCATGTTTGTTATTTCTATGATCCTGTTGAAAACTATTTTGTGGTAGAATGGTCTGAATTGCAGAATGACTACAATAATAATGAGGAGACTTTCCAGGTAATTCTTTATGATCCTGAGTTTTATCCAACTATCAGCGGAAATGGTGATATTTTGTTCCAATATAATACTATCAATAATGTTGATCAGGGAGATTATTATGCATATCATGTTCAACATGGTCAATATGCTACCGTTGGGATCGAAGATCATACCGGAACAATCGGTTTGGAATACACTTATAATAATTCATATCCCTCAGCAGCAGAACCATTAGATGACGAAATGGCGATCTTATTTACCTGTTCTGTGATAAATCCTTTAGTTCTCGTTCCAAACAGTTTTTATATTGAAATGGAATCAAATCAAAGTCTTTCCGATACTCTTTATTTGAATAATATCGGAGAAGAAAGTATAACTTATTCTATTAATAATCCCCAACATCTTGGCTGGATTTCTTTTAGTCCTGCTTCAGGTGAATTAAACGGGGGAGAAACTGATGAGATTGAAATCACTTTTGATTCGACTAATTTACAAAGTGGGGATTATTCCTGTGATTTGATTATCCAAACGGGAACAGATTATGAAATCTACTTACCTGTAAATCTAACTGTTACTGAAACAACAGTAGAAAATGATATTTTACCGGAGAAAACAGGATTATACCAGAATTATCCCAATCCGTTCAATCCCGCAACAAATATCAAATTCAGTTTGAGAGAAAAGTCGAATGTCCTTCTTGAAATTTACAATATCAGAGGGCAGAAAGTGAAAACACTGGTTAATGAACATTTAAATAATGGTCTCCATGAAATTTCATGGGATGGAAGAGATGAACATCAGAATTCCGTAGCATCCGGAATTTATTTTTATAAAATGAAAGCGGGTGGATTCTCAAGCCTGCGTAAAATGATTTTGATGAAATAAGGTCAAATGACCAGAGGTGAAGGCACATTTGACCCAATTTCAGTTTAGTTCAAGATGACACAGAGGTTGAAAAATAAGAACTTACGAAATTCAAAATTAACCACTGGTCATTTGAACTAAACTTTAAGTAATCTTTGCGAAAATTCTCTTGAATGCGACAATGACCATTGTCGTCTTTACAT
>DRTC01000053.1 GCA_011372345.1 Candidatus Cloacimonadota bacterium | reverse complement strand
TTATGATACTCTACCTTCTTCCGAAGCTTTCTTTCACTTGTTCATACATAAAGATTCGGAAGGATGTGAATGCCCCTAACTTTCCGAATCTTAGTGATAAGAATATCTTCATGAGAAGCTTCGGAAAGGCAGCATAAGTTTTTCATAATTTTTCATAAATTATGATACACTACCTGTTTGGGTGATAAATAAAAAAACGAAAACCTGCTCAACCATTTCAATAGTTTATTAATCATCTTATCTCTACCTCTTCCGCATCTTCCCCATAAATTTCCTTGAATCTCTTCTCATCGATCTCGATCGGAGTTCCATCAAAAACGATCTGTCCATCCTTCAAAGCTATAACCCTGGTTCCATATTTCCTTGCTAAACTCAAAAAATGCAGCGAACAGATAACCGTGATTTTGTCTTTCTTATTCAGATCTCCGAGATATTTCATCACCGAATCTGCAGTTGCCGGATCGAGGCTGGCAACAGGTTCATCAGCTAAAATCAGTTTCGGATTCTGCATCAAAGCACGAGCAATTGCAACTCGCTGCTGCTGACCACCACTTAAATTTTTAACCTTTTTATCTTTGAAAGCAAGCAGACCGACTCTTTTCAGATTTTCCAATGCGAATTTTAAATCCTCATGATGTTGAGAAAAAGTTAAAGAATGTCCAATGGAAACATAACCGAGTTTACCCGTAAAAACATTCATTAATGCAGATAAATTCTTGATCAGATTGAATTGTTGAAAGATCATTCCGATCTGACGACGAATTTTTCGAAGCTGAACTCCTTTGGCAGAGATGATATTATTTCCTTCAAAAAAAACATTCCCGGAACTCGGTTCGATCAAACGATTGATACATCTTAATAAAGTTGATTTCCCTGATCCTGACAGACCAAGAAGGATTAAGAATTCTCCTTCCTGAACCGAAAGATCGACATCTTTTATGGCATGAACTCCACCTGTATAAATTTTATTCAGTTTTTTTAACGATAATATTTCTTTCATTTGTCTCAAGATCTTACGGATGGTTGAGGAACGAGACCTCCGTAATGGTCGGTATTTTCAGTTTCAACCATTGTGAAGGTCTTAATCTCCTTCGGAGATTTTAACAATTCGCAAGGTTTCTTACTTTATAAACGAATCTGCATCTTGACCGATTGTCTGTAAAGTTTCCCTGACAATATCATAATCAGTATCTGTTGCTCTTACGAGATCGCTGATATTAAAGAGGTTTTCTAAAGTTTCTTTCCCTTTTTCGGATTTTGCGAATTCCAAAAGAGAATTAACGATTTTTTCCTTCATTTCAGCAGGAAAATTTTTCCTGAATGTAACCGTATCATTGGGAATCCAATCTGTAAATCCGATTATTTTAACTCTTTCCAATACATCGGGATATGTTTCCAAAACTGCATTCCGGGCATCCTGCGGAATTCCGTTTTCATCTTCAGGAGACCAGTAAGTACAACCGACATCCGCAGTTCCCTGGTAAACAGCTAAAATTGCCTGCGGATGACCTCCTGCTTTAAATTCCTTTCCCGGTTTGATATTTTTCTTTTTTAAGAGTGCCGATGGATAAATATATCCTGAAGTTGAAGCATAATCCGTATAAGCAATTGTTTTCCCTTCGATATCTTCCAGAGATTTCAGATCGCTATCTGCAAGAGCAACAAATTGACCTTTGTATTGCTTCAAACCTTTACGAACAGTCATCAATTCAACTTGCGCATCAAATTTCTCATTTGCCAGAACATAAGCAAAAGTTGCCAACCAGGCAATATCTGTTTCATCAGTTCCCATGGCTTCGATGACTGCTGCATAACTGGTCGGAACCGCAACATTGAAGAAATATCCTGTTTTATCAGTAAGATAATCTGCGATTTCTTTACCGCTGGTAATGATCTTTCCAGCTTCCATCGAGGGTACGAAATACATTTTGATGGGATTTTTCTTAGTTCCTAATTCTGCTTTTTGAGTGCAGCTTAAGAATATTGATGCAATCAGTAAAAATGCTAACCTGTTTATTTTCATAAAAACTCCTTCAATTTACCACAAAATACTTCTCATAATCTTTCATAAATTATGTTACACTACCTTTGCCACCAAGAACAAGAATTTACAATAAGTATTTTATAATTTCGCGATTCTTTCTGAACTGCGTGGCTAATAATTCCTGTTTCATAATTCTTCATAAATTTTGAAACATTTATTTTTGAATTTAGAAATTATGAACTCATTTTAAAGTCAAGAAAATTAAACTATTTTGCCTTAAACTGAATTCATAATGAAAAAATTTGACGAAAAAACAGTATCTAAAAATAAATGTCCGCTTGAGGTTGTTGAATGAATATTATTAGTAATAAGACGGGCTGGATAGAAGTCATTTGTGGAAGTATGTTCAGCGGGAAAACCGAAGAGTTGATCCGCCGAATTCACAGAACGGAATTTGCCAGACAGAAATGTCAGGTTTTTAAACCGAAAATCGATAACAGGTTTGATGATGAGCATATTGTCTCTCACAATCAAATGAAGATCCAATCCCAGAAAGTTGAGAAAGCTGAAGAAATACTGCCGTTAATAAAAAAAGAAACGGAAGTAGTTGCTATCGACGAAGTTCAGTTTTTTGATGATGAAATCCTGAAGGTTTGCACAGAATTGGCTGATTCAGGAAAAAGAGTTGTCGTAGCCGGTTTAGATCAGGATTACAGAGGAAAACCTTTTGGACCGATGCCACAACTTCTGGCGATAGCCGAATATATCACAAAACTGAATGCAATCTGTGTTAAATGCGGAAATCCAGCCAGTAGAACACAACGACTAACGCACGATAAAGACACTATAATTGTCGGAGCATCGGATATTTATGAAGCTCGTTGTCGAAATTGTCATGAGGTATTTTAAGATATGGATTTTTTTAGATTTATAATAATCAGAGTCCTTGATATTTATATGATCCTCATTATTTTAAGAGCGATTTTATCCTGGTTCTCTCCTGATCCATATAATCCCTTATATCAGCTTCTGATCAGAATTACAGAACCTGTTTTAGGACGAATCAGAAAACTTGTCCCAACTCCGGGAATTGATTTTTCCCCTTTTATCGCAATTATCTTAATTCAAATTATTTCAGGTTTTATTAGATAGATATAGGTCAATCAATGTTAAATAAAATCGATAATGCTGTTCATTTTCTGCGGGAAAAAATAAATTTCAAAACCGAAATAGCTTTGATTTTGGGAACAGGATTAAATACGATTGCCGAAATCATCAAAAATCCTATTATTATTTCTTATTCTGAAATTCCCGGTTTTCCTGTTTCTACAGCTCCCATGCATAAGGGAAAGCTGATTGTGGGAAATATTCAAAACAAAGAGATAATTATTATGCAGGGAAGACTTCATTTTTATGAAGGATATTCCATGAATGATGTAGTTTTTCCCATTAGGGTATTAAGGGCGCTTGGAGTTAAGAAATTGATCCTGACGAATGCCTCAGGAAGTTTGAATAAAGAATTATTGCCCGGAGATCTTATTCTGATAGAAGATCATATTAATTTGATGGGAACAAATCCTTTGATCGGTGAGAATTTCGAGGAATTAGGACCTCGTTTTCCAAGTATGAACGAACCTTATGATAAAAAAATGAGAGATATCGCTATATCTATCTCTAAAGAAAATAACTTTGATCTGAAAACTGGCGTGTATGTCGCAGTTTCTGGTCCAAGTTTGGAAACAAAAGCTGAATGTTTAATGATGGCAAAAATGGGAGCCGATCTGGTTGGGATGTCAACCGTACCGGAAGTAATCGTCGGTATTCACAGCGGGATGAAAATATTAGCAATTTCTGCGGTCACAAATTTAAGCAATATTTTCCATTCCGAACCTCATACTCAGGAAGAAATTAACAAAAATGCTGCTAAAGCCAGGATAAATCTTGAAAATTTAATAATAAATTTAATAAAAAAAATATAGAAAGGAACAATTATGTCTGCAAAAAATTTAAGTCCTAAAAAATTAGAAAGTTATGAAAAAATATTAATGGAAGAGAAGTTACAAACATCAAGGATCATTCAAAGTATAGATGATCTGCAAAAAAAAGGTTCCAAAAACAGGAGTGGAGACCTTTCTTCATATTCCTTTCACCAGGCAGATATGGGAACGGATACTGACGAAGCGGAAAAAAGAGTTTATCATCTGAACCAGGAAATTGATAAACTCAAAAAGATCAACTTTGCTCTTAAAAGAATTTACGAAAAAAGTTACGGCATCTGTGAGATCTGCGGAAAATATATCTCGGATAAAAGACTCAAAGTCGTTCCTTATGCAAAATTTTGTATCGATTGTAAATCAAAGGAAGAACAGAAAGCAAAAAGAAGAAAAAGGTAATGAAAAAAATCCAGTATATTTGGATAACGATTTTAGTGATTTTACTGGATCAAATCTCTAAACTTCTTATCAGGAACTATCTCGATGTCGGAAAAATTATAGAAGTAACAAAAAAAATCTTCTGGCTTCATCATGTTGAAAATACAGGTGCTGCTTTCAGTATATCATTGGGGAACGATGTCGTTAATAGAATAATTTTTATTTGTGTAAGTATCATTGCCATTGTTCTACTGATATATTTGAATAGTAAATCAAAATCAAAAATTGAGAAAATTGCCTTTGCTTTGATACTTGGTGGTGCGATCGGAAATTTGATCGACAGAATAATTTTCGGTAAAGTAACCGATTTCCTGTCTTGTGATTTTCCTGATATTTTTATGGAAAGATGGCCTGTTTTTAATATTGCTGATAGTTCTATCGTAATTGCGATCACAATTATGATCGTGCATTCAGTCTTTTTTACCAGAAAAACTGTGGAGGAAACATGAAAAAAATACATTTCGTAATGATAATTATGCTGATGATTTTTTCAAAACTTTTATTTGCCCAGGCAACGGACCTTTTCTTCTCTGAATATATAGAAGGTTCTTCAAATAATAAAGCTTTGGAAATTTTTAACGGAACCGGAACTGAAGTCGAACTTTCCGATTATATTATCAGACATTCCACCAATGGTGGTGGTTGGAAAGATACTCATTATACATTTCCGGCAGGAGCAACAATTTCGGATGGAGATGTCTGGGTCATTGCTAATGAAAATTCGAATTTTATTATTTTAAATCAAGCGGATGAGACCTTGTCATCAGCTTCTTTAGATTATTTCGCTGCATTTAATGGAGATGATGCTCGAGGATTATTCAAAATCGTCAACAAAGAAGAAATCCTGATCGATGTTATCGGTATTCCTGACGAAGATCCAGGTTCCGGGTGGGAAGTTGCAGGAGTTTCTGATGCAACTAAAAATCATACTCTGATCAGAAAATCATCGATTGCCAGTGGAAATGCAGATTGGTCATTATCCGCTGGAACGAATGAACTTGATTCCGAATGGGAAGTTCATGATGAGGATTATTTCAGTGATCTGGGAAATCATACTTTTGATTTTGGAGAGGATACAACTCCTCCAACAATATCAAATGCGATTGCTCTTTCTACTACTTCATTTCAAATCACTTACAGCGAAGAAGTTAGTGTCGGAACTGCTGAAGATATTGGGAATTACGCGATCGATAATGGTTTACAGATCCTCTCAGCTACTCTCCAGGCTAATGAAAAAACAGTTGAATTTGAAACTTCTACACAAACGGAAAATCTGCTATACACAGTAACAGTCAATAATATCCAGGATTTGGCAGGAAATCCGATCGAAGATAACAGCACGATATCTTTCGCTGGTTTTGAAGAACAAACTTTTGATCAGATCGCAGATATCCAGGCAAATCAGGAACTCTACGAAGGTCAGACTGTAACAGTTCTCGGAATCGTAACTATTGGTGTTAATCAAATTCAGACAGGTATGACCAACGCTTATATGCAGGATGAATCCGGAAAAGGAATAAATATTTTTGACTTTGATGAGCTTCCTGATATCGTTAGAGGAAGTTTGATAGAACTTACAGGAACTGTTACTCAATATGAGGAAACAACCGAAATCACTGATTTTACTTATACTGTCATTGCTACCGACCAGGAAGTTCCCATAATTCCAATGACTATCAATGAAATGCAGGATTATGAAACCTGGGAAGGAACATTTATCAGTATTTCAGGAAGTCTGACCGAAGAACCATATTATGCCGGAGGAGGTTTCAACCTGAACATTATCGATGAAGAAGGATATGAAACAACTGTTCGGGTCTGGGATACGACCGGAATCGATGTGTCAAATCTGACTACAGGAATTCCCATTACAGCTCATGGCATTGTCGATTCTTATAATGATGATTCGCAGGTAATTCCGGGATACCAGGAAGATGTTATTATTGATCTCACTATTCCAGTCATTGTTTATATTGAGAACATTCCGGAGAATCCGTTTGTTGATGATGAAATAACGATCACTACAAAAATCATTGATTATGACGGAACTATTGACAGCACCAGATTATCTTACCGATTTGAATATGAAACAGAACTTATTGATACAACATTAACAGATATTGGTAATTATGAATATACCGCTGTAATTCCAGCAGTAGAAACATTAACTGACGAGGAAGCGAATTATGTGATCTATGTCTGGGCTGTCGATGATGAAGGAAATGAGATTACGGACACGAAATTAATTACAGTAACCAAGCACAGACCGATCGTTTCCAACTTTATCCTGCTTAATACTCCCGAACCAAATGATACTTTAAATGTTCAGATGAACATCATCGATGATGATGGTTCAGTTGTTGATCAGAATTTATTATATACTTTAGATTTCAGCGATCAAGTCTTTGAAGCAAACCTTTTCAAGAATGAAGCTGATTCGACTTTATTTTATGGATTTATTCCCGGTCAATCATCGGGAGTTACGGTCAATATCGGAGTTTTTGCGAAAGATGATTCTTCATTAACAACTTACGAAATGGATCTGGGAACATATACCTATCCAGTTTTAAGTCATACAGCGATCCTGAAAGTACCTGCCAAACCGTTCAATCCTTATTCAGGTGAATCTATTCGGATAAGATTTAATTCTCAGGATAAGGACAGAGCAATTTTACGCATCTATAGTGCAGAAGGAAAGCTGGTCTTCACACCCAAAAATGAATTTTTCAATTATTTTCCTGATCCGGAAAATCCACCTTCTGATCCATACAACTGGTATTATGAATGGAACGGGAAAAATAAATACGGCAAACTTCTTCCGTTGGGATTATATATCTGCTATCTGGAAACGATCGAAACCGGAACCGGTAAAAAGAAATCAGCAAAAGCACCAATTGTTATCGGTGCTCCGCTCAAATAGGAGGTGAAATAATGAAAGCAATAACAACTCTAATAATAATCCTGGTTGGAATGAACCTGTTCCCTGTTTTTGACGATTACGAACCATCTCCGCGAGCCAGAGCAATGGGTGGAGTTTATTACTCGATATCAGATGATGCTAATGCCATATTTTATAATCCAGCCG
>DRTC01000052.1 GCA_011372345.1 Candidatus Cloacimonadota bacterium | reverse complement strand
GATAATATCGGACCATTTGTGGTTCCGGAAGATGCTTATTTTGTAATGGGAGATAATCGCGATATGAGTCTGGACAGCCGGTATTGGGGATTTTTAGATAGGAATCTGATCACCGGAACTCCTTCTTTGATCGTGTTTTCTACCGGGGAACCACCCACTAAAGATGTCAGGTCTTATATTCTCAAACAAAGAGGTCAGTTCAAAGAAAAGTCACGAATCCGCTGGGAAAGAACTTTTAAGTTTATAAAATAAAGCCACAGAACTGATACAAGACAAATACAGACAGAAAGTTAAAATTGATTATTTCATTATAAAGTCTGTGAAAGTCAGTGGCAAAAAAGGTTTTTTGAAAAATCATATTTACATCCATATTCCTTTTTGTTTGAGGAAATGTAATTACTGCTCATTTTATTCGGTTGAATATTCACCATCTTTGAAAGAAAAATATTTATCATATTTAATTCGTGAAATTAAGATTTACCAACACAAATATTTGTTGAGACCGACAACGATCTATTTTGGTGGCGGAACTCCTTCATTATTATCTGCAGACGAATTAATCAGGATTATATCAAAATTTGAATTTTCTAATGAAACAGAAATCACGCTCGAAGCAAATCCAATAAATATCGATCATGAATTTGCTCATAAACTTTCTACAACTCCGATCAATCGTATCAGTTTGGGGATTCAATCTTTTCTCGATCAGGAATTAAAATTATTGGGAAGACTTCATGATTCCAAACAGATTTATTCCGCTTATAAATTATTAAGAAATTCTGGATTTGAAAATATTTCCATTGATCTTATTTACGGACTTCCAAACCAGAAAATTGACGATGTGGAATTTTCCTTGAATAAAATGATAGAGCTGAATCCGGAGCATATTTCAACTTATTGTTTGAGTTTGGATAAGAATGTTTCTCTTTTTAGAAAAATATCTCAAATTCCCGCCGATGAAATGATTTCCAATTTTTATTATTTGCTCCGTGAAAAACTGATTTCTGCCGGATACGAGCAATATGAAATCTCCAATTTTGCAAAACCCGGATTTGAATCAAAACACAATCTTTCATATTGGAATGATAGATCATATCTTGGTTTGGGTCCTGCTGCTTCCGGTTATTTGAAAACTGAAAAAGGAAATTTCAGATATACGAATCCGGCTGATCTGGATAAATATTTCAGATTGATAAAAACTTCCCCATCCGGCAGTTACCGGATGGTAAGTTTAAGCGATGAAGACCACGAAAAAGAATTCATTTTTCTCTCGCTAAGAAAAACAAAAGGAATGAACCTAAAAGAATTCCAATCAAAATTCGGTGAAAATTTCCTCCAAAAATATGAAAAAGAAATTGCAAAGTTTTTGGAAAATAAATATCTGGAAATTGTCGGAGATTTCATCAGGTTAACTCCGAAAGCGTATTTTATCTCGAATGAGATATTTGCGAAATTCGTGTAACAACTTCGGAATGCACAGCTTTAGCTGTTCTTCCGAATGTTGTTTTATATTATTGGTTGGTTAAAAAGATCCAACATTCCGAAAAGCTTCGCACATTCGGAAGTTGAGAAAACATCGGAATGTCCGCAGGTCTTCCGATTGTTTTGGGTGAGTTGAATTGATCCCCAACATTCCGAAGAGCTTCGCACATTCGGAAGTTGAGAAAACATCGGAATGTCCGCAGGTCTTCCGATTGTTTTGGGTGAGTTGAATTGGGATGAATCACAACATTCCGAAGGGCTTCGCACATT
>DRTC01000051.1 GCA_011372345.1 Candidatus Cloacimonadota bacterium | reverse complement strand
TCAATAAAATTAGAAACCGTTAAAACGGTTAATACTTTTTCCTGTTTCATTAACCACCAACTTAAGTTGGTGGTTAATAAGAAGATAGAGGTCAATAACCGATTCATCAGTTTCCAAATTTCGAGCAAAATTTCATACATATTCCAAATTATTGCCTTTTTAGAGTGAACTCAAGTTTTTATAAAAAATTATTGTTTTTTTCGGTGTTCTTCAGTGCTTTTCAGTGTTTATTTCTTTTTCAGCATATTTCCCATATATCTTCAAACCAAGATAATAAATCCCAATTCCAAAGAAGAGACCGGCAACTGTATCGATAAAATAATGATAATGACAATAAATAGTAGAAATACTCAAGAGGAAAGAGATCGGGATCAAGATCCAGCCAAACCATTTTACATCCCGTAAAGCAGAGATCGTTACACCAACAGCAACAGCAACATGCGAACTGGGAAATGCTCCTCCGAGATGAGCCGTATTATTATAAATTAAAGCCATGATCCTGGTAAAAATTCCATACCTGTATTCTGTAGTTAAAAAAGTTGCTCCTTCTAATGCTCTTCCACCGATAACAGGTAAAATATTAAAAATTAAATAGCAGAAATAAAAAAGAAATGAAATGGAAAAAACGAATCTGTGAAATGCTTCTCTTTTCTTGAAATAAAGTAGAAATCCTAAAACCGGTATCATTAAATAATAGCAGAAATATGCAAAATGCATCAATTCCTGCAACCAGAAATAATCGAGTTTTATTCCCCAGACAATTGCTGGCTGATAACCAAAAATATGAAAATCAATTTTCTGAAAAAATGGATCAAGAAAATCCGGGAAGATCACTTTATTAAGAGCAGATGTAGCTTCAAAAAAATAAGTAAAGGCTATGACCGGATACCAATCACGCAAAAAACTCAAGATTCCTGAATGTTTCTCGTTTCTGATCAAAATATAAATAACGATCCCGATCATCAAAAAAACCGGGAAATGAATATGAGGATTATGAACTCTTTTCCAACCAAAAATTATGTATAATAAATTTATTAAAATGTATAAAAAGGTTAGGATATCGATTGGACGAAATCTGTTTTTCTGTGAATGTTTTCCAGGATTTATCATTTTTTTTTAAAGAATCAGAAATACACCTTTATTCTCTCTTTTCAGGGGGATTTAAAGGAATCGTTGTCTAATGAATTCCACTAATTAAGAGGAGATTATGAGAAGTTTTCATCAAATTTTCTTATCAAATATCCTGTAAGTTTTATAGATTTTCGCAGTCAAACTTGAGGAAATTTTATTCATCATATTATTGGTTTCCAGTACCCAGGAAAATTCAGCATCTCGGTAAGGATTTTTGTGTTCATATGCAGTTTTGAAGGAATGATAATAAAAGACAACATCAATCCCGCGATTTTTATATTCATCCAACACTCCCATAATGGGAACTCTCAAGCCGGGAATTTTATTTTTCAATAAGAGAAATTTCAGCCAGCCAAACGGAAGTATTTTACCTTTCAATTTTTTCAGAATAAAATTATAATCCGGTAAAGTAACGGAAAATCCAACTGCTTTCCCCTTGATCTCGGCAATAAAAACAAATTCCGGTCTTAAAATCGGCAGTATATTATCAACCAGCAGATCAAATTCCTTTTCAGTCGTAGGAACATAACCCCAGTTATCTTTCCAGGCTTCTTCGTAAATTCTGAAAACAAGAGCGATGTCATCCTTCAATTTTTTCTTATTTTTAGTGGTTAAAGAACGAACCGTAAACTTTCCTCTTTTCTGAATTTTCGCAGCAAGTTTTACTAATCTCTCCGGAGGTTTCTGAACTTTAATATAATAAGCAAAAATATCCATCGCTTTCTGCAAACCGTAATTTTCATATAGAGATTTGTAATATTCCGGATTATAGGACATCATAACCATGGGGGAAGAATCAAAAGGTTCGATCAAAAGAGCACATTCGTCATTTACGGAAAAATTCATGGGACCTCGCATGGTGTCGAATCCTTTTTCTTTCAACCAATTTTCAGCTGCGGAAAAAAGAATATTAGCAATTTCCTGGTCATTTATTGCTTCAAAAAAGCCAAAAAAACCGATTTTATCATGATGAAATTTATTGTGACGGGTATTTGAATGAGCAGAAATCCTACCGACTATTTTATTGTCATTCATAGCAAGAAACAACTGAACTTCCGAATGTTCAAAATAAGGATTTTTATCAGGATCAAAGAATTTCTTCTGTTCTATGATCAAAGGAGCAACCCAATATGGATCATCTTTATAAAGTTCAAATGGAAATCTGATGAAATTCCTTATCTGCTTTTTTGTTTGAACAGGAACGATCTTCATTAAATCTCTCCTAACCTTTTGGAAACAAAGAAATTGATAATTCCCATCAAAATTGCGGAAAAAAACATTTTAGCAGGAAAATTAGGTTCATCCGGTAATCCTTTCAGGAAGAAACTGATAAAGGGTGGCAGCAAAACTATCATGTATTGGGCAAAGCGGATCTGCTTGAAAAAAACTATGATCAAAAGGGCAAGCAAGGCAACTCCGATCATAGGCCAGATCGTATAATAAAAATAAAAGAAAAAAGTTATGTAACCAAGATAAGTAAAGATACCTCTTCCACCTTTGAATCTGTTTGTGAGAGGAAAACAGTGCCCAATAACCATTAAAAATCCTAAAACCAGAAGATGGGTTTGTGTAGAAATGCATGGATAGAATTTTGTCAGAAGATAATGAAGTAAATACAAATATATGAACATCTTACTGAAATCAACAATACCGGAAAGAATTCCTAACGGTTTGCTGATATTACAAAAAATATTCTGCGTATCAGGATGACCGGTACCGACTTTATAAATATTCAAACTTCTGAATGATTTAGCAAATAAACGGGCAGTTGAAAAACATCCGATCAAATATGAAACAAAAAGTAACGCTGCAAAAACTAATACCTGCATTAAACCTCCTTTTTACCTCACCCCGTCCTCTCCTAACTGGAAAAGGAGAAGTAATTAGACTGACGACTGGACTTCATAACAAGTTAATTCGGAATGTAGTTCAGAATAAAATTAATTTGTCATTCTGGATTCTCAACCATGAACTTACTTACGAAGAATCTCCAGCTTATATAATTATATAATTAAAGTTAACTTTTCGCTACAGATCCCTCGAAAGAAAGAAGTGAAAGAAATCCCCGGAATGAAATTTCAATATTTCCTCTCCCCGAAAATTGCACTGCCAATGCGAACAATATTTGCTCCTTCTTCGATTGCGATCTCAAAGTCATTGGTCATGCCCATGGAAAGATATTTCATTTCTACACTTTTTATCTTCCGGAGTTTAATTTCATCAAATAGTTTTTTCAGAGTTCTGAAACAATTCCGGATTTCATTTTCATCATTCGTGAATTTTCCGATCGTCATCAAACCTTTAATATTCAGGTTTGATAATTCCGAAACATCCTGGATAAAATTTATCGCCAGGTTCGGTTCAATCCCGAATTTACTTTCTTCAAAAGAAGTATTAACTTGGATAAGAACATCTTGTTTTTGATTTATTTGAATTAGAAGATCATTCAGTTTTTCTGCAGTAGAGAATTTATCTATTGAATGGATCAAAACCGGATTCAACTTTATTAATCTGGGAATTTTATTGGATTGCAGATGTCCTATAAAATGGAATTCTTCAAATTTTTCTATGAGTAGAGGGATTTTTTCTTCCGCTTCCTGTATCCGATTTTCTCCGATAAATTTAATCCCTGATCTTAATGCTATATCGACAAGATTTGAGGGATGGGTTTTGGTCACGACAACCAATTTAATATCGGAAGGATTTCTGCCAGATTTTAAGGCAGCATTTTTTATTCTCTGCTTCAAAATTTCAATATTCTTTGAAATAGATGCAACCATGAAC
>DRTC01000050.1 GCA_011372345.1 Candidatus Cloacimonadota bacterium | reverse complement strand
TTGATATAAATTTAGAAGGTAATAAATATGGTTAATTTAATTATTAATGGGAAAAAAATTGAAGTTGAAGAAGGTTTAACGATTCTTCAAGCAGCAGAAAAAAACGGGATAATAATTCCGACTCTATGTTATAATAAGGCATTACCAGCTTATGGTGCATGTCGAATGTGTATTGTCGAAATAAGCCAGAATGGTGGTCCGGTAAAAACGGAAGCATCCTGCACTTATCCAGTTCAAGACGGTCTGATTATCGAAACCGATACGGAAGATTTGAGAAATACGCGCAAGATGATGGTCGAGTTAATGCTGGCAAAATGTCCTGATGCTGAAGTATTACAAGATCTTGCCAAAGAAATGGGTGTTGGAAAGCCAAGGATCAAATCGAAAAATGATGATTGTATCCTTTGCGGATTATGCGTGCGTATGTGTGAAAGCAGGATGGGAAGAGGAGCAATCGGGTTTGCCAACAGAGGATTTCAACGGATTGTAGAAACTGCTTTTGATAAGTACTCGGAAGACTGTCAAACCTGTGGAGCTTGCGATTATATTTGTCCAACTCAAAAAGGGATAAAATTCGACAAGATGACGGAAAATAAAGTTGTTCCCATTCTTTCCGAATTTGATGAAGGACTGATTAGAAGACCGGCAATTTACATTCCTTTCCCGCAGGCTGTTCCCAACTATGCCAAGATCGATCCGGATTATTGTGTGCAACTTAATACCGGTGAATGTAAAGTTTGTACGGAATATTGTGATGCAGATGCAATAAATTTTGATCACAAAGAAGAAATAGTTGATTTGAAAGTCGGCTCGATCATTGTTGCAAGTGGAGCAGATAAATTCGATCCTACCGGGATGCACGAATATGGTTTTGGTAGATTTAAAAATGTTCTTACAAGTATTCAGTTTGAAAGAATATTAGCAGCATCAGGACCTTATGAAGGACATCTTCAAAGACCGGATGACGGCAAAGTTCCAACTAAAATCGCCTGGATACAATGCATCGGTTCGAGAACGGAACATTCGCACATGCCGTATTGTTCATCGGTTTGCTGTATGTATGCTTTAAAAGAAGCAATTATTGCTAAAGAGCATGTCAGTACGGTTCAGCCAACAATATTTTATATGGATATCAGGGCGTATGGAAAAGATTTTGATAAATTCTATGACAAGGCAAAAGATGTTGGAGTCAGGTTTATTCGTTCCAGAGTTGGAAAGATAAAAGAAATAAAGGAAACCGGAAATCTCGAATTGTATTATACTAAAGATAACGGAAGATTAGTGATCGAGGAATTTGATCTTGTTGTTCTATCTGTTGGTTTGACACCTCAAAAAGATGTCTCTAGTACAACGGATGTCCTGGATATTCGTCTTAATCAATTTAATTTTATTGAGAATTCTGGTTTTTCTCCGGTTCAAACCACTCGTCCGGGAGTTTTTGTCTGCGGTCCTGCAGTTTCTCCTAAAGATATTCCGGAAACAGTTATGCAGGCTTCCGGATCTGTTTCCGGAGCTGCTGAAATTCTTTCTGATGTAAGGGGAACTGAAGTTGCAGATAAAGTATATCCGGATGAGATCGATGTTACTGGAAAGAAACCCAGGATCGGTGTTTTTGTCTGTCATTGCGGGATCAATATCAGCAGTGTAGTGAATGTTCCGGAAGTCGTGAAATTTGCTAAAACCTTACCGAATGTTGTTTATGCAGAAGATAATCTGTTTACCTGCTCCCAGGATACACAGCAGAAAATGAAAGAGATCATCAAAGAATATAAACTTAATCGTGTTGTTGTTTCTTCTTGTTCACCCAGTACTCACGAACCTCTTTTCCAGGAAACATTACGGGAAGCAGGATTAAATCCTTTCCTTTTTGATATGGCGAATATCAGGAATCAATGTAGTTGGGTTCACAAAGATCATAAACCGGAAGCAACTGAAAAAGCTAAAATTCTTACAAAAGTTGCTGTTGGCAAGTCCAGGTTATTGGAACCATTATATTCTGTTGCTCTCGATGTAACTCAAAAAGCACTCATTATCGGGGGAGGTCTTTCCGGAATAACAGCAGCTCTTTCCATTGCAGAACAGGGCTTCGAAGTTGCTATCGTGGAAAGGAAAGAGAAATTAGGTGGGAATCTGCACAGACTCGACGAATCGGTGGAAGGAAAGAAGATATCCGAATTTCTTACTGAAATAAGGGATGAAATCGATGACCATCCTTTGATCAAAGTTTTCACAAATTCTGAAATTAAGGAAATAGACGGATACATCGGTAACTATCAGACAAAAATATTAAATAAAAGCGAAAATGAAGAAATCATTTATGAACATGGTGTGATCCTTATTATGACAGGTGCCAATGAATCGAAGCCGGATGAATATTTGTATGGAAAGAGTGAGAATGTAATAACTCATCTTGATTTCGAGACTGATTTCATCGAGCATAATAAAGATTACAAAAAAATGAAAAATATCGTTATGATCCAATGTGTCGGTTCTCGTGATGAAAGAAGACCATACTGCTCGCGAGTTTGCTGTACCCAATCAGTGAAAAATGCAATTCGTCTGAAAGAATTAAATCCAAAAATGAATGTTTTCATTCTTTACCGGGATATGAGGACTTATGGTTTCTATGAAAAATTTTACCAGAAAGCAAGGTCACTCGGGGTTATTTTTGTCAGGTATGAAGTTGATGCCAAACCGGTTGTGGATATTGATAATAAACAATTAGTATTGAGTAATAAAGGTTTAAGAGTTACGGTTAAAGATCACATTCTGAATCAGGATATTGTCATTTATCCGGATAAATTGATATTGGCTTCAGCAATGGTTCCCCAGGAAGATGCAGGTGAACTTTCACAAATGCTTAAAATTCCGCTCAATGAAGATAATTTCTTTATGGAAGCTCATGTCAAACTGCGACCTGTGGATTTTTCTGTAGAAGGTATTTTCCTGGCTGGACTTGCCCATTCCCCAAAAGGTATCGAAGAGACTATTTCTCAAGCAAAAGCAGCTGCGGAGCGAGCATGCACGATTATCAGTTCTAATGAATATATTTCCGAAGCAAATATTGCCAAAGTTGATCTGGATATGTGCGCAGGTTGCGGAATGTGTGTTTCTGTCTGCCCTTATGGTGCTCCCGAATTATTCTGGATGAACGGGAAAGAATTTGCTCATGTAAATTCTGCTCTATGTAAAGGTTGTGGTAGTTGTGCTTCTGTATGTCCGTCCGGAGCTATGCAGCAGCTTGGATTTAAGGAAGAGCAGACACTTGCTATGCTGAACGAAGCATTGGAAGTTTGGTAATAATTTCTCTTCCGAAGTTTTTAAAACTTCGGAAGTTTTTTTGAATTGATTTAAATTTATTGTAAATAGTAAAACGATTCCCAATATTTTGTTATCAAACCTTAAAGTTTCAAGATTTTAATATAGCTTCTCTAATATCGGTTTATCAAATTCTTTGATGGTTTCACTATAAGCATCGACAAAGATTTTCATATATTCGTATATTTTTTCAATATCATTTTTAGGAATTTTTTTCAGAACTGCTTCCTGAAGCTGAATGAGTTTGTATTTTGTATTTTCTGCCATTTTTTTACCTTCTTCGGTTATGAGTGCATACCAGCTTCGTCTGTCTACTTCAGAAGGAAATCTCTGAATTAATCCCATATCCTCAAGTTTATTAAAAACACGAGTTACTTTTGCATTGGAAATATGAAATGTTTCTGCGATTACTTTCATCTTCATAGGTTTTTTTATTTTATGGATAAAACGGAGTAATTCGCACTCCATTTCTCCTATAACAACACACAGCGTGTATGAAGTATCCCTTTCCTGAAAAAGGTCTTGTAGTCTGTTTGTTAACTCTATGAATTCTTCTGGACCTACCATTGTTTATCCTTTGTTAAATTTTTTTTGTTCATCTTCCTGATTCTCCGTATGATGACGGAGAATTCAATAGTAAATCGATTCCTGTTTGGAAATGAACAAGAATCAAGTTTACGATCATTCTAAAAAATAAATTTATTTACATACTCAATCTCAAACAATAAAGAACAAATTAAAAGCATACAAAAAAATATAAAACTTTATGTCAATGGAAAAATTTCGCAGATACTGCAGGATAAAAAAAAATTGGGAAATGGCGCTAAAAAAACTTTTACTTAAAAGGATGAATTTAAAAATTTGGAATTCCTGAAAGAAAATCATATAATATCAGAGCAATTTTCTGATTAAATTTTTACAAATATATGCGGTATTTCCATCATTAAATTGAAGATACGCAAGCTCTTTCCGGAACTTCCGACCTATCCAAGAGGTTTTCTTTTTTCTCCATTGAGTCTGAACTTATGTTCATGGAGTCTGAATTTTTTATTTGGAATATATTCTGTTTTTTTACAGGGATAAGTTATTGCTTATTCAAACTAAATTTTAGTTGACTCTATCCATACTGAAAAAAAAAGAAGAAATATGTTGAGAATAGATATTTTGTTAAGTTGA
>DRTC01000049.1 GCA_011372345.1 Candidatus Cloacimonadota bacterium | reverse complement strand
TAAAATGAAGTATCTCAATTTAGCAAATTGAGTTACGATAAAACTTCCGTAGTTTTCAAAAAATTCGGAAGTTTGAAGAGTTATGAAAATTATGGAAAGATTCCAATTAAATATCCTTATAAATCGTAAATGAAAAATCTAATATTCTTAATATTCGTATTATTATTAGCATCATTATTTTCTCAAACCAATATCGTTGAAATTTATATTGTCTCCAATATTAACGGTTCTGTTTTTACCAATGAATCCAAAATCGCTTTCATAGATGATTTCCTGAAAATGAGCATTGTCGGGAAATGCGAAAATAGTGAAGAACTTGTTTATTATTCAAATTCTGAAAAATTGCAAATAGATGGTCTGGTCATTAATGAAAATGATATTCATAATTGGAATGAACTCGATACTGATCTTTCCATAAAATGGTTCAAAGTAGAAGAAGCAGATGGTGAACATTATAACAATACTTCACCGACTTGGCATTGGGAAGATATTCCTTATACAGAAACTGAAATAATGGAATGGAAAAACCGGTTCGAGATTTTTCCTGATGTTGAACCAACCATCTTTGAACCAGTTTTCTGTGATGGAAAAGTTGTCGGCACGATGCGTTTTAAAGCGACTCTAATTATAAATGGAAAGACATTTTCAACTCCGGGGAAAAACTCAAAATATAAAGGTTCGATCAGTCATAAAGTTCATCGTCTAAGTTTAAAGGGAAATACTGATAATGAAGTAATAAACTATGCTTTTGCGATGTGTAATCTTCCTTATATTTGGGGAAGTGCAAATTTTTCTAATGACCATAACTTTGATAATCAGGCAGAAAGGTTTATCGGAGCGGATTGTGCTGATTTTGCGGTGGCTGCTCATCAGTTAGCAGGCAATCAAATCCCCTATGATCAAATAAAAAATAATCGCTTCACCAAGATAATTTCAACTGTAAAAGATATTGAAAATTCCAATTACCTTGACCGGAAAAGAGAGTTGATAATAGTTGGAAATAATGGAATCAAAGTTGCTGATTTTATTTATTGGAATTATGATAAACCCGGAACAGGTCATGTCGGATTATTTTATGAAGATAAAAGCGATCCAAATGGTGAAAATAAGGGAAATGCTGATGCTATTTTTAATGAATGGGATTTAGTTATTCATACCCTTTTTCATGAACCGGAGATAAAAAGGATCGGAGAAGCATTTTCAGGAAATATCAGAGTTTATAGAATAAGGGATTAAATATGCGGAAAAAAAATATTTCAGAAGTATGGAAGATCGAGTATTGAGGACGACTTAACACAAAACCTTCGGCTTGTGTCAAGTCTCGGTTTAAATTTGTCCCAAGTTCCGTTGTCTTGAAACAAGACACTGAATCTTGGGATAAGTTGGACGGTTTGTAGTTTTTTCTCAATTTAGCAAATTGAGTTACGATTAAAAAGGAGCGTATGTGCGACCAAAAGTAAAATTTTTAAACGATGATTTAATCAAAAAGATTATCTCCGAAGCAACAGAAATTCTCAATAAAATCGGAATCGAAATAAATAATCCGAATGTATTAAATTTGCTTTCTGATTTTGGAGCAAAACTCGAGAAAAACCGGGTTTATTTTTCCGAAGAAATAATTCAAAAAGCTTTGAAAACAACGCCAAAATCCTTCCAGCTTTATGATGTTCTGGGAAATGAAACGAATGATTTTTCCGGTTCTAATGTTCATTTCACTCCCGGTTCTGCTGCTCTTCATATTCTCGATTATCAGACAAATGAAATCTGCAATCCGTCAACGCAAGACTATATCGATTATGTCAAAGTTGTCAGCGGATTGGAACATATTGCGTCTCAAAGCACAGCTCTCATTCCAAACGATGTTCACGAAAAAATCTCCGATAGTTACCGTCTTTTCCTGAGTCTTTTATATTGCGAAAAACCAGTTGTAACCGGAACTTTCACCATCGAATCTTTCGAGGTGATGAAGGATTTCCAACTTGCTGTTCGAGGAAATGAAAAGAGTCTGAAAGAAAAGCCGCTAACCGTTTTTTCATGCTGTCCTACATCTCCTTTGAAATGGAGCAAAGTTACTTCCCAGAATGTTCTGGATTGCGCAGAATATTCCATTCCTGTCGAGTTCATTTCAATGCCTCTGTCCGGTTTTATTGCTCCGGTAACTCTGGTCGGAAGTCTAATCCAGCATACAGCGGAAACTTTGAGCGGAATCGTCATCAGTCAATTAGCAAATCCCGGAACTCCGATTCTTTATGGCGGTTCTCCTGCAATTTTCGATGTGCGTTATGAAACAACTCCCATGGGTGCGATCGAAACAATGATGATCGATTGTGCTTACAATGAGATCGGAAAATTTCTGGAGATTCCCACCCAAGCGTACATCTCTTTAAGCGATGCCAAACAACTCGATGCTCAAGTCGGACTCGAATCCGGAATGGGAGCGACTCTTGCTGCTTTATCCGGGATCAATAACATTTCCGGTCCGGGTATGCTCGATTTTGAGAGTTGCATCAGTTTGGAAAAGCTGGTTCTCGATAATGAGATTTGCGGAATGTGTTTGAGAATGGCAGAAGGAATCGAACCGAAGGATGACTTTCCTTCTCTACCAATTTTTGAAGAACTCCTCTCTGAAAATCATCTCCTCATTTCCAAACATACAAGAAAGCATTTGCGAAAGGAACACTATTTTCCGGGAAATGTGATCAATCGAGCCAATCGTCCACGCTGGATCGAGGAAGGAAAAACAACTCTCAATGAAAGAGCACATCAGGAAGTCGAGAAATTGCTTCAAGACTATCAGCCTTCCAATCTTTCACAAGAGATAAAAACTGATTTGATTAAAACAATGAAAAAGGAAGCAAAGAAGTTTGGTCAGGATGAACTGCCAATTAGAAAACCTTGAAAACGGTCTCTGCCGGAGGAATTCTCTCCCCTTAATGCTTGCATTATGATGACCTTTTCAATGGTTAGAAATGATATAAATTAATGAATTAATAATGAGTCCGCTCTAAAAAGGCAATAATTTGGAATGTGTTTGAAATTTTGCCCGAAATTTGGAAACTGATGAATCGGTTAATGACCTCTATCTTCTTATTAACCACCAACTTAAGTTGGTGGTTAATGAAACAGGAAAAAGTATTAACCGTTTTAACGGTTTC
>DRTC01000048.1 GCA_011372345.1 Candidatus Cloacimonadota bacterium | reverse complement strand
TTCCTGTTTCATTAACCACCAACTTAAGTTGGTGGTTAATAAGAAGATAGAGGTCATTAACCGATTCATCAGTTTCCAAATTTCGTGCAAAATTTCATACATATTTTAAATTATTGTCTTTTTAGAGTGGACTCAGTTTTTCTCTGATTTTTTTATTAATAAACACTTCTAAAAAATATAATTTTTCACCAAATTATATTCCAAATTGAACAGCTTGGGTGAAAATAAAATTATCATTGATTTTGAAAACTCAAATTGGTCTGCTAAACCGATTTAGTTTATTTCAGGCGATATTTCGAGTTCATTTATCCGCTACGGAATGTCGGACTACTGTTTTAACACAGACTGGAAATTTAGGAACAAGCAAACAACTTTAAAATCTCATTCTTCTCCGGTTTGATAATTCCCTTTTCAGTAATGAATCCTGTTATATATTCAGCAGGAGTTACATCGAAAGCAGGATTAAAAGCTCTCGAACAGGGAGAACATACTAATATTTTCTGTAAATTTCCTTTTTCATTCAAGCCTGTTTGGTAAAGCACTTCATTTTCATTTCTTACTTCAATATTAATTTCCTTACCTGATCTGCAATTAAGATCAAAAGATGAAATAGGTGCCGCAATATAAAATGGAATATCAAATTCTTTTGAACAAATTGCTTTTTCAAGAGTTCCGATCTTATTGGCAACATCTCCATTTACAGCGATTCTGTCTGCACCAACGATCATCATATCGATTTTTCTTTGAGACATCAAATACGCACCAGCATTATCAGGAATGATCTTGTGAGGAATTCCTTCGTTCTGTAATTCCCAGGCAGTAAGTTTTGCTCCCTGATTTCTCGGTCTGGTTTCATCCACATATATAAAAATATTTTTCCCTGATTGATGAGCAAAATATATAGGGGAGAGGGCAGTTCCGAAATCAACAAAAGCCAGCCAGCCAGCATTACAATGCGTTTCAATTTTGAATCCGTCCTTGATCAGATCATTCCCGAATTCTCCGATTTTCCTCGATGCATCCGCATCTTCATCCGATATTTTCTGAGCTTCAAAAATTGCTGATAGAATTGGATTTTCGGATTTTATAGCGTAATTAAATACACGCTCAGTTGCATAAAATAAATTTCTTGCTGTCGGTCTGGTCGATTCAATTTCTAATTTTGCTTTTTCGATAAATTTCCGGAAATTATTTTTTGGAGCTTCCATGAAAGATTGAGCCATAGCAAAACCAGCAATAGCTCCGATCGCTCCAGCTCCTCGAATTCTCATGCTTTTTATGGCATTACAGGAATCTTTATAAGTTCTTGCTTCATAGATTTTAAATTCAAATGGTAGAAGATGTTGATCGATCATAAAAACAGATGAATCTTTCATCCATATTGTTCGATAGTTAATACCGTTTACTCTCATTGCAATTTCTTCATCATCTTATAATGCTCGATCGAATCAAATAATGTTTGACCTTTCTTAACAACATGATAGTCATATTTCTGATAAAATTTTACAGCATTCTTTCTTGAATTTAGAATGATATATTTTGCTTTTCTAACCTTTGCTGCTTCTTCCAGAGATTTCAGAATTAGAGAGCCTACACCTTTTCCCTGATATTCTTTCTCTACTGCCATATATCTGATCTGTGCTTCAATTTTGGAGTTAAAATGCAATCTGCCGCAACCGATCAGTTTACCGTTTTTATCGTAAACCGTTCTATGAATGCTTTTATCTTCCAGTTCATCTTTTTCAGAGCCTTTTGCCTGATTCCAGGGTTTCCGCAGGATTTTCCAGCGAAGGTAGTAATATTGTTCAAATTCTTCTCTTTTTTTTGGGTTGGAGATAATCATTGTTTAAGTATTTAAAGATTAAACTTGCCAAATTATTAAAAATTTGGCAAGTTTTGAAAAAAAAATTACGGATAAAGCCTGTGTATCATTCTCGGGAAAGGAATAACTTCCCTGATATGCTTAACTCCGCTCATCCATTGTATTAACCGTTCCAATCCGATTCCAAAACCACTGTGAGGGACTGATCCGTACTTTCGCAGATCAAGAAACCATTGATAATTTTTAAGATCATATCCTTCAGCCTTGATCCTGTTCAATAGAATGTCATGATCATCTTCCCTTTGTGAACCGCCGATTATCTCACCAAATCCTTCCGGTGCGATCAGATCAGATCCTAAAACGAGATCAGGATTTTCAGGATCACGCTTCATATAGAAAGACTTGATTTCTTTGGGCCACTTCTCAACGAAGATCGGAACATCCGAATCCCGGGTGATCAAATCCTCTTCCGCTGCTCCAAAGTCCGAATCATAATCGATATCAGTTCCTTTTGCTTTAAGCAAGTCTATGACCTGTTTGTGCGTCAATATTTTGAAAGGAGCATCCGCTTTTTTCAGTTTTTCTATATCTCGTTCTAAAATTTCCAGTTCTTTCTCATTTCTTAGCAAAACAGTATTGATAACAAAGCGGATCAATTCTTCCTGGATTTTCATACTCTCAGCGTGTTCGACAAAAGCAGCTTCTGCATCCATCATCCAGAATTCAGTAAGATGTTTTCTGGTCTTGGACTTTTCCGCTCTGAAAACAGGACCAAAATCATAGACCTTACCCAAACTCATAATCCCGGCTTCGAGGTACAACTGTCCGGACTGAGAAAGATAGGCGACTCCTTCGTCGAAATAGGGAACTTCAAAAAGCGTAGTTGTTCCTTCAGAAGCATTCGGGGTCAGGATAGGAGAATCGAAACGATAGAATCCATTGTCATTCAGATATTCGCAAATAGCGAAATAGACAGTGTGTCGAATCTTCAAGATCGCATTCTGCTTTCTCGAACGCAACCAGAGGTGTCTTTGTGAAAGTAGAAAATCCGGTCCGTGTTCTTTTTTGGAAATTGGATATTCTCCAGCGAGATCGATGATCTTTATTTGTTTCAACTGGAATTCGTATTCACCCTTTCTTTTTGGGTGTTCATTCGG
>DRTC01000047.1 GCA_011372345.1 Candidatus Cloacimonadota bacterium | reverse complement strand
TTGCACAACACCGAAACCTTATTGGCAAATTATTGGAAGAAAAGCACCTGATGTTCCACTCTGGGAAATTTCTACGTGAAAAGTCTGGATAACCAGTAAAAGGAATTAACAATGTTTAAAACCATATTTTATATTTTTCTGCTTTTATATCCTTTCGCTTCTGCTCAAAATATCATCATCAATGAATTAATGTACGATCCCGAGGGTACCGATGGAGGTTACGAATGGATCGAATTATATAATTCCGGAATTCAACAAGTAAATTTGTTGGATTGGAAAATCCAAAAGGCTGGATCTGTATTTGATGATGTATTTACTTTTCCGGCAATTTATATTCAACCTGCAGATTTTCTTCTAATTGGTGAATCAAATGTTCAAGGTGCTGATATTGTCACAACTCTTGCCTTCCAGAATGGAGGTAGCGAAACCGACGGAGTCCGACTTGTTTCAGCGGATGGACAATTCACGGATACGATTTTATATGACGAACCGAATGATAACAATCTCCCTGATGATCTCTCTGATCCGGGAACCACTTTTGCTCCAGATGTTTCCAGTGGGAATTCTCTCGCCAGAATTCACGATGGAGAAGATTCGGATAATTCGGAATTAGATTGGTTCGAATGTGAAGATCCGAGCCCCGGAGAACCGAATATTTATCCCATAGATTTAGCTCTCGATGAAATTATTGCGATCGAAAATGATGGTAATTATCAGTTGATTTCATACATCTCAAACTTATCCACATCCGATGTGGATAATCTCGCTGCATCTATTGAAATCAGTATAAATGACACCCTGTTTGGAAATTATGATTTACCTGAAATCAACTCTAATGGAACTATCGAATTTATTATAGAGTTAGGCTCATTTTCAGCTGGTTTACAAGTTGTGAATGCAAAGCTTAATTTTATATATGACATAGAGTTAGAAAATAACTATCGGACAATTTCTTTTTTAGTTGGAGAATCTTCTCTGATTATCAATGAGATCTTGTTCAAACCTGCTTTTGACAACCAGGAATGGATTGAGATTTTCAATCGTGGCGACTGTGGATATGTTGTGGATAACTTTCAAATTATTGATGCATCCGGAGGAATTATCGAGTTTTCCGGAACGATCGATGCTCAAGATTTTTTGGTTATTTGTCAGGATGAAAATCAGATTATGGAATTATATCCCTTCGCAATTCCTGCAAAAATTGCTGAAGCAAATAGCTGGACTGCTCTTAATAATAACGATGAAGTTCTGAAACTAACTGACGAGTATGGAACAATGCTCGATTCAACTTCTTATTCCGGCAATTCCTGTCCAACCGATTTTTCGATTGAAAGAGTGAATCCTTTTGAAGATGAAGAAATCGTTTGGGAGATTTGTGAAGATAGTCTGGGCGGAACTCCAACTTTACCAAACAGCGTTTTACCTCTTGAAAACGATCTGAAATTGACAGTTCTCGGTTTGGAAATTCAAGGAAATCAGCTCGAACATTTCTTTCAAATTGAGAATATCGGTTTCGAAAATATAACTTCAGGTTCATTTGTCTGCTCATCAGTTATGGATGGTGAATATCCCGAAACAATAATCTATGAGGAAAACCTTTTTATCGATGATTCTCTGAATTTCTCTTTTTTAACTGAAATTCCGGCAATTGGCTATACATCTTATAAATATGAGATCAATTCTCCTGAAGATTTAGACACTTCCAATAATTCTGCTCTTTGGTTTTATAATAATAATTCACTTCCCTTTGTTATCAATGAGATCATGTATGATCCTTTCGAAGATGAGCCGGAATGGCTGGAGATCAAGATCAACGATTTTATTCCCGATTTGGAGCATATTTATGTTGTGATCAGTAATGATACGATCACGATTCCAATGTCTAATAATGATTATATCCTCCTGACAAATTCTGAAGACGATTCGATATTTTTGGAAGATAATTATGGTTTAGCGAATGTTCCAATCTATCTCGATCTGGGAAGTCTAACAAATAGCGGAGAACAGATATCAATTATAGACATTTGCGGAAATATAATTGAAAGTTTTTTCTATGATCCAAATTGGAATGATGAACTCGATGCAGTATCGATTGAACGAGTGAATCCGTTTTTACCTGCAGATCCATGGAATTGGGGAGCATCATTCAATGCCTGTACTCCCGGAGCGCAGAACAGTCTTCTACCTTTTGAAAAGGATTTGGAACTTATCGCTGACGGTTTTGCTGTTCAAGAAAACCAAATTGTGCATTCCATTATTCTAAAAAATATTGGTCTGGAAAATATCAATTCTGCAGTATTCCGGTGTTTTACATCTTTGAACGGGAGTGGAAATGAAACCGAGATTTTTATGGAAGAATTGAATTTATCTGACACCCTTTTTTATAATTTCCAGGCTGATATTCCTGCTTATGGATATTGGACTTTCCGGTATGAAATCACTTCTGGTGAAGATTTGAATCCTTTCAATAATTCCGATTACAGTTTTTATAACAACAATTCTTTGCCTTTTGTTATCAATGAAATAATGTATGATCCTGATAATGAACCGGAATGGATCGAACTGAAGATAAATTATTTTATACCTGATTTAGAAAAGATCATAACTTTTATAGGAAATGATTCCATTGAGATCGATTTTCAGGATGTCGAATATTTGCTGGTTACAGGTTCGGAAGAAGATGCGGATTCATTGCGTGTTCTTTATGGATTGGAAGAGATTCCAATTTTTACCGGAATTACTTCGTTATCGAATTCCGGAGAAGATATTTCGATTTTGGATTTTTACGGTAATACGATAGAAAACTTCTTTTATGATCCTGATTGGAACGATGGCATAAAAGGAGTTTCCATCGAAAGAGTAAATTCTAAATTGGCAGCAACTTCATCGAATTGGGGACCTTCCGTAAATTATTCTACTCCCGGAACAGAAAATAGCATTTTCGTCCAAATACTTCCGAGTAATGTCGATCTTTCAATAAAACCTAATCCATTTTCTCCCTTTAGAAGCGAACGAACCATCATCAGTTTTGAACTTCCCGAAAAGTTGAGCAAGATTACAGTCCGTATTTTCGACCTGAAAGGGAGATTGATTCGAAAACTTGCCGATCAGACTTTGCAGGCAAACAAAGGTGATTTGATCTTTGATGGAAAAGATGATAATGGGAAAAGGCTGCCGATCGGAGTTTATATTATTTTGATGGAAGCGACTTCCAGAGAATCAGAGAAAACATATTCCAAAACGAAAACTTTTGTGATTGGAAAATAAAACCTTGTGAATGGTTTCCCACAGAGAGATTTGTTCCAAATCTCCAGAGGAGAGTATTAACCTTCGCAATGGTTTGACGATTGATGATTGACGAATGACGTTTGATGAAGAAAAATGAAATCTCATTGTGAGTTATCTTCTTAATCCTCAAACGAAGCAATTTCAATCAAGAATAGAATAGGAAAGGAATAGAACGGAATGAAAAAATTCTTATTCATAATAATTTGTATTTCTATCTTTACAAACTGTTATTCACAAAATGATGATACATTAGAGTATTATCAAAAAGGGATGGATGCTCTGAATGAAAAGCAATATGAAATTGCGATTGAAAGTTTAGAAAAATATGTTGAATTAACCGATAATGCCAACGGAAAATATCAATTAGGAAAAGCGTATTTATTTGCCGGGAAAAATTTAGAAAAAGCGATAAAAATTTATGAAACTTACATTAAAAATTACAAACGGTTTAAAAACAAATATCAAGTTCCCGGTTTGGACGGAGCATATTGGAGATTAGGTCTTGTTTATGAAAGAAAAGGAGATCTGAAGAAAGCAGAG
>DRTC01000046.1 GCA_011372345.1 Candidatus Cloacimonadota bacterium | reverse complement strand
TCTTATAATGATGAAAATTATTATTCGACTACGCGTTATTGGAAGGAAGATACACACGGAATTTTACAGCAGATAGAAGTTCCACGCGATATTTATTATTGGTATGTAGTTCATCCCAAAATTTCGGATGAAATTCCAAATTATATCAGTCCCGATGTGATCGAGAGCAATGGTTCGCATGATAATAATTTTGCGGCTCCACCGGAAGGAGTTTTCTGGCGGAACTGGCTTTATAATCATAATGACGAAGGATACCCAAAACTGAAATATTATCTGCAAGCTTGTGATATAGTCTGGGACAGCAATTCTCTTTCCTCAACAAATGCAGTGGGTGCTACTAATAGTTGGATCGCTCAATCCATGGTCTTTACTTCCAATACGGAAAGACCACATCAACCTGTCAGGATTTATCGCAAACATATCGGCAGATGCGGAGAGCATGCGGATCTGCGAGCAGCAGTTTTAAGGATCGGATTGATTCCGGCAACAAGTATTCTCACCATTTCCACTGATCATACCTGGAATGAATTCTGGGATGAAGATTGGATCCATTATGACGGCGGTTCTGTCAACAATCCGCTTTTGTATGAAAATGGCTGGGGAAAAACTCATGCTTCTGTTTTTGAGATCAGGAGCGACGGAGTTTTGAGTCCGGTATCAGATAAATATTCCGAAGGATCCGCAAATTTAACGATCTATGTTTTAGACGCAAATGGATTACCAGTAGATGGAGCTCGGATTTTACTCGGCGTTTGGGATACAAACCAGATCAGAAGCGATACGGTCGGATTTACGGATAAAGATGGAAAATATGTTTTTATTGTCGGAGAAAACAGATCGTATTATGCTCGTATGACTTCCGATGTTGGAGATGATCCCATGGGTGGCGGATATATGCTATTGGTTGAAGATGTCGAAGACGGAGCGGATTTGACCTTCCAGATGAATGCTGCCGGATCAATGCCGATCGTGGAATTTAACGAGATCGATCCTCCTGATGATGATCTGGATGACTACCGAATTGAAGTTGAATATACTGCACCGGAACAAGTCATTTCAGGAAGAGTTGTTTTTGATGATATCGATAATTCTTATTTTTATCATTGTCTGCCCGGAACGAATGCCAACTTCTTTATGACAGACCTTGTCAATTACTGCAATTATTCAAGTCATTTCCCTTTTGATTCGTTCAATTGTTTTGAAGCAGCAGATGAAGGTTCTGCTGTATTCGATGCACTTTCTTATGACTGGTGGTATGCATTTTTTGAGAATTACAGTAGTTTGAACAATCCCCAGAAAATTCTCGGTGCGATCAAACTCTATCGTTATGAGGATATTGGAGGAAGCGGAACGATCAGCGGAAATGTTGTCGATGTTAATAGCTCAGAACCGATCGTTGGAGCAACTGTTACTGCCGGAGTATTCTCCACAATAACAGATGGAAACGGTGGTTATGAATTGGAAGTTTTCCCCCAGATCTATGAGATCTTTTGTTCAATGACAAATTATGAAACTTCCATGATCGGAAATATTTCTGTTTCCAATGGCGGTGAAACAACTGTCGATATCGAAATGTATGAATCCGCATTAATGCCGCAGAATGTAATTGCAGAAGAAAATGCTGACGGTTATGCTGAAATTTCCTGGAATGAACCGATGATCTTGCAAAGAGTAAAAAATACAAGCGACCGCGACCTGGAAAGTTATAATCTTTATCGCGGACTTTGTGATGAAGAAGATTTTGTGGAAGAATGGATTTCAGTGGCAACGGGAATTTCCGCAACTTCCTATACAGATACTGAATGGGAAAACCTGGAAGCAGGAATTTATAAATATGCGGTAGAAGCAGTATATTCCGGCAACAATATTTCACCCGAGACTTATTCAAATGATATTTACAAAGATATGTTCGTTACTGTCACCATTAATGTTTCAACCAATTCAGGTGATGATCCGGAAGGAGCAAACGCAAATCTTTCGAACCAGGATAATCATCCTCAGCATCAATATGAAGCAGAAAGCCTGGAAAACGGCATCATCATTTTTGAAGAAGTCTGGAAAGGAATCTACGATATTTCAGTTTCTTTAAATTATTTCGAATCTTATAGTGCTGATAGTTTGGAAATTTTCGAAGATACAACTCTGGATATAACTTTGAATGAATTGCTGATTCCAGTATTTGATTTAAGTGTGATCGATTATTTCCTAATCTGGAATCCTGTTCCTTCGGATAGAGAATTGCTGGAATATAGGATTTTTATCGATGAAGTTCTTGCTGGAACAATTCCTCAAGGTGGAGTTTGTTCTTGGGATCTTTCAGGAACAGGCGAAGGAATCCATACTGCTGGAGTTTTAGCAATTTATACAACCGGAGGATCGGAAATAGCGGAAATCGAATATGAAGACGGCTATTCGACATACCTGGGAACTTATGCTTACTATCCTTTTAACGGAAATGTGAACGACGAAAGCGGAAACGGATTTAATGGTGAAATGAACGGAGATATTACATTTAACGACGATGTGGTCAATGGGCAATCTTTGTTCTTCGATGAAGAAGCAGAATACATTTTCTGTCCTGATGTTTTCGCAGATGCTCC
>DRTC01000045.1 GCA_011372345.1 Candidatus Cloacimonadota bacterium | reverse complement strand
TAACAATTATTTTGATAGAAAAATTATCTTCATTTGTTCCGGTTGTATCACTGCAACGAACAAATAGAATTATTAAAATTGGTAATAATCCTATGATCATAAATTTCTTTCGCATATAAACCTCCATATTTTTTTTATTGGATATACATCATTCTCCATTCTTGTTCTGAATTAGTATTAATTTTTTAGCTATTCACGAATTATTATGTAAATTATCAGATTATATTTTTTTTAAAAAGTTTATCCTATTGTAACACGATAAAATCCTTTCCAATCCTGAAAGGATTAAATTTTAATAACCAGAGATGGAATCTCTGGAGATTAGATCGTGAATAAAATAATCCTGAAAGGATTGAATTTAAATGGCTCATAAAGAAATCACCCCTTTTTTATTCAACTCTTTCAGAGTTTTAAGATTCCATAAAAATTCGTGAAGAACCATTTTTTTTCATTAATTACAATAAGGTTCGAAGAATTAAGTTTGATTCAATTCAATATAAATGAAATTAACTTTTTCTTCCAAATAGTTCGATTTTCAATCGGTATTTCATATCCTTTATAATTCTTCCCTGAACTTTGTTTTTCCCCAATTAGACCAACACCAGGAGAATAATAATATCGTGTATAAATTTCATCAGATGAATTATCATCAACAATTTCAAATACATAACAAATAAAAGTTCCTGCTGGTGTTGTTATTTCTTCATTATTGGTTATACATTGATAAGCATTGTTCATCAATGTAATATATTCTGCTCGGAATATACTGTATTTTCCATTATGAGCATCGTATTCAGATTGGTTATTAATGTAATATTCTGAACTAACATTAATAGGGTCATTTCCAATCCAATTTCCGTTATCAAAATTCCATATCGGATTTGTATTTGCTTCATCAGGACTATTATTCATTGTAGCATAAATATTATGCCAATCATACCAACCAAAAAGATATTTATCATATTTTCCGATATCTTCATAGAAGTGTTGAGAGTTGTCATCATCAAGCATAAAATGATCTTCATCAAAATAAAGATTTCCAGGATCACTGAGGAAAAAATCTTCTGTCCAATATTGGTCAATTCTGTTATAACGATGAATCTCACCGTTTGGATATTCATCATTGTTACCGATCACTTCTCCGGTTGCATAATAAGATTGTTCCTGATTTCCATTCTCTTTTTCCTCCCAAATGTCTCCAATGCTGATAGGGTATTGAATCAAAAGTTTATGGTTAAGATTTATTTCATTATTCTCATCTAAAGTACCATATTCTACTAAACCATCTTCATTCATTCCAAGTAATGTTGTCTCTGATAATCCATAATTCTTTAGAATTTGATTACAATACACTTCGATATATTCTTGTTCATATTCAATAATTCTCGTGTTAATGATTTCCCAATATTCATAAGTAGTTTCTTTCTCAAATGTTGTTTCATCTTTTGATGTTACAATACTATAATTTTCGCATTCATAATTCCAAGCATTTCCAACAGATAAAGGCATAATTGTTTTATGATTACTTGATGAGGTTGACTTGCTGCAGCTTATTAAAATAACTAATATTAATGAAATAAATAGTAATTTGATTAATATGATTTCTTTTTTTCTTTTCATCACTTCTCCAAAATAATTATATTACGCTGAAGGAACTTAATCATCACTATCTAGATGAAGTTAAGTTGAATTTTTATCCGGTAAATCCTGTTATCCTGTCTTTTTTCAAATCGGCTTTACAACTCTTGTTTGTTCTCAACTCGAACTGCGCATCAAGTCGAGTCCAAACAGAATTATTCTCTAACCGCAGTCACTTTATAATATTTCGTATCATCGATCAAGTCCGTTGTCCATTCGATTCTGTTATCTGTCTGGGAAAATACTCCGGAAGATGTTACATCTTCATTTATATCGTAGGGATTTGTAGAAGCATATACTTTGTAAGAAGTTGCCTCCGTAACTTCATCCCAACTAATAATAATTTCATCTTCAATAATTATTATGGAAATATTTTCCGGTCTCTCGAAATTTGAATTTATGATCACGCAATAGAATTCATCGAGATCGATATTTACATCAGCATTTCCAATAGGTAGTTGTGCGAGAAGGTCATCTTCGTCGTTAGTTCCGTAAGTTCCAAGAGCGATGTAAAGTTCATCGGGAATTAATCCCCATTCTCCTTCCACATCGATCGTTCCCTCCAGAACAGTTCCGGTAGTATTTTCTATCCCGTTGTTATGATCGAACCAACCGCTCCAATCATTAGTACTTTCGTTAGCCAGGTAAGCATCCCAGTTTCCAACCATTCCGGATTTTCCCCAGGGTGCAGCATCCATTGTTGTCGGATTTTCCGAAATAAAAATAAAAACATCTTCTCCCAAACTTTGAGCAGTTGGTGCAGATACATATAATTCGCTTCCGTTCCAACCCGCGTAAAGAAATAAATCTTCATTTTCACCGAGCAAGGTTGTGTTCTCATCGATTTCTCCGTCCATCACAAAAAAAACCGGTTCGGAACATCCTGAAACAGTTACATGCCAATCCTGACCATTATTATTATCCCAGTTTCCCTGACC
>DRTC01000044.1 GCA_011372345.1 Candidatus Cloacimonadota bacterium | reverse complement strand
CTAAAACATGATGATAATTCGATTTATATAACCCAATACGGTCCATTTCCTGAAATCGATTCCGACTTATCTTTTTCTAACGAACCTGCCGACTATTCTCAGCAGCAACTAACTTTGGATATTCCAGCAAGTGTAGCAAATCCAAAAATAGCTATTGCAAATATGTACTGGAGTGATACTGGTGAAGGTTTCTTTTTCTATTGGGGAATTTGTGTAGAAAATTATCTTTTAGATTGTAACGATGATCAATGGAATGCAGATTTATATATGATGAACAATGTATATGCTAGTACTGGTAATACATCCTCAATTTGCGTGTGTTCTCTCGATGATGAATTTTTCATGTATAATTATTTTACTTCTCCATTTCATTGTATAGACGGAAGTATTGGAAGTTTTTTAAATTTTGTTCCCACAATTGTCGATTATCTTTCTCCTGATGGAGAACAATTATTTTTTGGACAATCTCCGCTATTTATAAAATCTTTTTTTACTTATGATAATAATTTATTCCGTCCATATATAGAAATTATCGGGTATAACAATGAAGCCCGTGATTACGATATGCGAAATTCCACATTTTCACTTTATGATTCAACTGGAGACCTGTTTGCGGAGGGAGAATTACTGGATTTGTGGGAATCTTATTTACCTCCGGATGAATATACTCTAATGGTTGAAGATACGAATTTTAGTCTGAAAGGATTAGCGGGTACAGGAAGATTAACAAATATTTTCGATTCGAGTCTTGAAATGCCGAATCCACCTTATATAAATGCTTTCCAGATTCGAAATGAAGACGATAAGCCGGTTAATCAGCTTGAACAGAATGATATCTCTTCTCTTTTGGTTTCAATAGCAGATAGCGAATTGATCGGTAATGAGTATGTTTATTTTCCGGTTATTACCGATTCAGTTAAAGCTTTTTATAAAGAACATTTTGCAGAAACCTGGTCTGAATTGGATGTAGAATTCATTCATGATTATGATGATTATCATACCTGGACTTTCGGAAAAGTTTTTTCAGCAGACCTTTCGTCTTTAACTGCCATAGATTCTGTTGCTTATGATTTGAAAATATGCACTCAGGATGAAGAAGAAAATTATACTGAATTTATTCTCGAACCTGCTTTTACCGTAGGAAATTTTGATGCAACTTCTATTTCTGATAATGAGATACCGAATAAAGATCCTAATGAACTTTTTTTATCTAATTTTCCGAATCCGTTCAATTCAACGACTACAATATCTTTTTCTATCAAAGAAAACATAAAGAATGCAGAAATTTCCATCTATAACTTAAAAGGACAAGAAGTTAAGCAATTAACGATTGACGATTGTCGATCTTCGATTGAATGGAATGCAACAGATGAATTTGGAAAAATAGTTTCGAATGGTGTTTATTTTTATAAATTAAATGTAAATAATGAAACAAAAGCAGTTCGTAAAATGATATTATTAAGGTAGCACAGAATTGTATTCTGTGGAAAACTTGAGTTAAGTTTTCAATTTGCATAAGAAGGACAACTT
>DRTC01000043.1 GCA_011372345.1 Candidatus Cloacimonadota bacterium | reverse complement strand
ATCACATAACCTTCGATATCTCCCATTGCTCCCTGATAAAAGGTAAAAGTCGTATTGGGAAATTTTTCAAATCCCCAACCTTCAGGAGGATTTGCCGGATCGAGAACTATTACATCGTCTCTTTCATACCTGGTTCTGTCCAACATCTCAAGTGTTTCATCATGATAGAAGTTATCCAGTGAGCCATAAACTTGCGAATCCATCGGACGGAAAACCATTAAAACAAGATTGTCTCCTTCATACATATAGGGAAAATCAAGATTGATCGTTACAAAACTATTGCCAGCGGGGAAATTCACGAATCCGTCAAAAACCTGAGTTAGACTTGTGGAAGGGATCCAGCCGTCTGTCAGATTAGTTTGCGTTGTTTCACCCATCCACACCTGAACCGGTTTATGCATAAGATTCGTAGTAAAATCATTATAAAAAGTCAAAGCCGTGATCATTCCGGTTACTCCACCCAATTCTTCCGAAAAATATAGCATCTCGGTTAAACTGTTCAGATACTGAAAACAGACCGGTGTTCTGTTGTTCAATTCGGTCCCGTCACCAACTGTGATCTCAAAAATCCCTTGCGGAAAAACCTGAACTGAGAGATAACCTGTGATATTGTTAGCAGGATTTTCATCACCTTCGAGAAAAACTTCTCCAAAGATATTTACCGAACCTTCCGGTTCGTCACTCGGAACATTCCAGGTTAAAATGTAAGTAACAACTTCCTGCGGTTCAATGGTTTGATTTACATCGACGGTTGAGAGAATTTCTCCGTTTTCCTTTTTGAGAGTAACCGAATATTCATCTTGAGGATTGTTACCTACATTTTTTATTGTTATTTCGTAATTTTCAGTGTTTCCGGCGTTGACGATGGTTGATCCAGCAATCGATAAAGCAGCCAAATTATTATCATAAATAATAGAAATTTCGGCATTGATCTCAATATTATCGATCGTCCACCACCAATCCCAACCGGGCTGGACAGAATGGAATCTGACAAGTACATTGGATTGAAGTTCAACAAATTCTGTGATATCAAGTGTTTCATGTGTCTGCCTGACACTAACTCCGGCATAAGTTAAAACATTATTCCATGTACTGCCGCCATCACTACTAACATCTACATAACAGTAATCATCAGTATTGATTGCATAGAAATCCGAATCAAATTCCAGGATAATATCTGTGTAAGTGCTCATATCAATTGGTGTTGCTAATTCCAGAGTCGTGTCTGTTGTTGTTCCTGAACCGGCTTCGTCCGAATCTGCCGAACAAACATTACCGGAAGAAGTCGGCGGCATTGTATAACTGTTCGGATAAGGCGGTGAATAAATCGTCCAAAGTCCGACTCCTCCGTTGTTGATTACATTCCAGTTACCAAGTCCTGCTTCGAAATCATCGAAAAAAATCAGTTCGCTATTTGCATAAGTAACTAGCATTACAAAAATAATCACAAAATACACTTTTTTCATTTTATTATCTCCTCGTTTTTTTTGTAGAACGGAACTTTGTTCCGTTGTTTTTTAAACCTCCGATTCATTGAATCACAGATTCGCTGAATTACCGATTCGTTGAATCAGAAATTCGTTGAACCGATGGTTCATTGATATTTATGTTCATCTGGAAGTCAAGTTTTGAAAACTCAATCTCATCTGAACAACAAAATCTTCTTGATCTTACTAAATTTTTCCGATTCAAATTTATAGAAATATACTCCGCTGGCAACCGGTTCATTTTGTTTGTTCCTGCCGTTCCATTTGATATTAAAATTTCCATTCTCATATTTCTCATTAATTAAAGTTTTTACCAATTGTCCCTTTAAATTATAGATCGATAATTTCACAAAAGACCTTTCAGGAAGAGAAAAGGAGATATTAACTTCCGGATTGAACGGATTGGGATAATTGGAAATGAAGAATTCAGGTAGATCAAAATCTTCATCTGTTTTGGTTGTGAGGGAATCCAGACGACCGGAAGT
>DRTC01000042.1 GCA_011372345.1 Candidatus Cloacimonadota bacterium | reverse complement strand
GGTTCATCAGGAAGAGTTCCCTGGATAATAACTGCGGATCCATTTCCATTGTTGCATATTCCCTGTGCCTGGATATATCCGAAAGGAAGCGTCGCATCCCACCTGTTCTCATAAGGAACAGGTATATGTTCTCCTGTGCTGTGATCGCTGAATTCCCTGATATTATAATGAAGAATACTGCCGACATTGAGGTTATTATTTTCTACCAGGTCTCCAATGATAGCTTTGCTTGCTTCATAATTCGGGGAAGTTGTTCCTCCGCCGTTTAAGGCAAAAACTGCCCGAACAACAAAACTGTTTTCCGCATCAGCAGTATCGAAGATCCAGTAATTGTCTTCGGAAACTTCGTACATTTTTGCTGCTCCGGTGCTGTCGATAACTGCCATGTTGGCGTGAGTTTCCCTTCCTGTGATATTAGTGGAATCAAGAAATGCTTCGAATTCTCCGACAGTTGAGAAATTTGCCAGAGCATGCTTCATAGTATCGCCGTTTCCCATCCTGCCGTTCCCCTGATCCGGGAAATCTGCTAAAGAATTTAAGATCGCAAATCCATGTTCATTGACTCCCATCCAGATGTATTCATTGTTTTCATTACCAACACCGATAAATTTATTAGATAGAGTATCACAATAATGAACATAAACACTTGTATAAACATCACGGTTTTTCCAGATCAAGGGTCGTCCGTCTGTGGTAACGGAACCGGATGCAACTCCGATCGTACAGGTTTCTGAAATTGTATGAATAAACAAAAGAATGATTAGAATAAAATAAACTCTGTTCATAAGACCTCCTGTTTTCAAGTTGTAAAATAGTTGTTCCCTGTTTATAATGTCAATAGAAAAGTTGCCCAATGGATAAAAATATAAGAAATTAGAAAATATTAAATTATTTATTGCCTTGTTTTATAAACGGATAAAAATTCTTTACAAACAAACCGCTATTTTTTCTGTTGCATCATCATAAAAAAGCTGATGAAATCAGAACAGAATGGAATTAATTTTTAATTAGTTTTGTTCGTTTTGCTTGTCCCGTTGGAGTTTTAACGGAGACGGATTAGTTGCTAAAAAATAAAGGAGGAAATGCATGGCATTAAGTACACAGGCCAAAGAGGCGATCATGGCAGAATTTAAACTCCATGATTCTGATACCGGTTCACCTGAAGTTCAGGTTGCTTTACTTACACAGAGGATCAAAGATATTACGGAGCATTTGAAAGTTCATAAAAAGGATTTTCATACGAGAAGAGGATTATTCAAACTGATCGGTCAGAGAAAACGATTGCTCGATTATCTGATGAATAAAGATATCGATCGTTATCGTAAAATAATCAAAGCACTTGGATTGAGAAGATAGATTGATGTTTGCTTTGCGGAGGTTTAGAACAGCTTTCGCAAAGTTTGTTTATGAAGAAAACCTTGCGAATGGTTACAAACAGAGGAATTCTTCTTGCTGAACCTTTGCAATGGTTGTCTTTACTTTCCGACCATTACGGAGGTTTCGCAACTATCCGTAAGTTCTTTTCAAGGTCTGAAAACTTAAGTCAAGTCAGAGCTAAAGCGAGCTTAACTCAAGTTTTCAAAAGCGTTCATTCACGGTTCAAAACAAATTTATAACAAAAACAGGGATATTAAGCAATAAGCCAAAATCAGAAAAAATCCGGTTTTTGCCTATTGCTTTTGTTCCCTGCTAAAAAAAGGAGAAAAAATGCACAATTTTAACATTGTCAAAAAAACTATGGAAATTGCCGGTAAACAACTAACTTTTGAGACCGGCAGAATGGCAAAACAGGCAAATGGTTCTGTTTTTATAACTTATGGTGGAACAAGTATTCTGGTGGCTGCAACTGCTTCCAAAGAACCTAAAGAAGGAACAGATTTCTTTCCTTTGACAGTTGATTTTATCGAGAAGATGTATGCGTCGGGTAAAATTCCCGGTGGATTTTTCAAAAGGGAAGCAAAGCCTTCCACTGATGCAACTTTATCAGCAAGACTGATAGATAGAGCGATCCGACCACTTTTTCCGGAGGGATTCAGAAATGCAGTTCATGTTGTAATCACAGTTTTATCATTTGATGGGATCAATCATCCCGGAAATCTCGGGATTTTGGGAGCTTCTGCAGCTTTATCCATTTCCGATATTCCTTTTAACGGTCCGATCGCTGGAGTAACGGTTGGCATTATTGATGAGGAAATCGTTGTTAATCCTGAACTGGATAAAATTGAGAAATCGAATCTCGAATTGGATGTTGCCGGAACCGAAAGCTCGATCGTCATGATCGAAGCAGGTGCTTCGGAAGTTACGGAAGAACAGATGATGGATGCGATCTACATCGGGCATGAAACGATCAAGGGAATTATCGGCTTCCAGAAAGAATTTATCGCAGAAGCCGGCAAAGAAAAAATGGAAATTGTCCTCGATCTTGTTCCAGATGATATTCAAAAAAGAGTAGAAAATGATTTTGGTAAAGCTGTTGAAGGATCTGCTAAAATTCATGGGAAATTGGAAAGATACGAAGCATTCGAGAATACAAAAACTGAAATGCTGGAAAAATATAAAGCAGAAGATGATGAAGAAACTTTTACTGCAAATGAAAGATACTACAAAAATGCCTATGAAGACTTGATCAAGAAATTCGTCAGGAATGCGATCCTGAAGGATAATCATCGTGTGGACGGTCGAGGAATGGATGATATTCGTGAAATCACTTGCGAAATCGATGTTTTACCGCAAGTTCACGGTTCTGCACTTTTCACCAGAGGAGAAACTCAATCTCTTGGTGTGATCACTTTAGGAACAGAAAGAGATGAACAAGTGATTGATGCTCTCGGAGAAGAATACAAAAAAAGTTATTTTTTGCATTACAATTTTCCACCATTCAGCGTTGGAGAAGCCGGATTTATGCGAGGTCCGGGAAGAAGAGAACTCGGCCATGGAGCTTTGGCAGAAAGAGCTTTGAAACCGATGATGCCATCAAAAGATGAATTTCCCTATACAATTCGAGTTGTTTCCGAAATACTGGAATCAAATGGTTCATCATCGATGGCAACTGTCTGCAGCGGAACTCTATCTATGATGGCTGCGGGTGTTCCATTAAAAAAACCGGTTGCCGGAATTGCTAACGGTTTGATCATGGAAGGTAATGATTTCGTAGTTTTGACAGATATTATGGGTTTGGAAGATCATCTCGGTGATATGGATTTTAAAGTTACCGGAACAAAAGACGGAATCACTGCCATGCAGATGGATATCAAGATCGAAGGGATCACCAAGGAAATAATGGCAATTGCATTGGAAAAAGCAAAAACCGCCAGATTATTTATTTTGGATAAGATCACAGAAACGATTCCCGAATGCAGAAAAGAACTTGCCGCATCTGCTCCGCGTATCGAGACGCTGAATGTTGCTCAAGATAAGATTGGAATGATTATCGGTCCCGGCGGGAAAATGATCAAACACATTATTGAAGAAACCGGAGTCGATATCAATATCGACGATGACGGCAGAATTTCGATCGCGTCACCGGACAAAGTTTCCATAGATAAAGCTAGAAATTTTATCTCTAATATTGTTAATGACCCGGAAATGTACAAAGTTTATGATGGAATAGTAACCAGGATCGAACCATTCGGAGCATTCGTTAAATTTATGAGCGATACTAAGGAAGGCTTGGTTCATATTTCGCAACTTCATTCAGCGAGGATCAATCGCGTTGAAGATATGCTCAAACTTGGAGATAAAGTCAGAGTTAAGTATGTTGGTTTAGATAGAGGAAAGGTCAAATTATCGATGAAAGAAGTCGAGGGAAATCCGAAACCTAAAGAAGGTTCGACCAGCAGTCGCGATTCTTATCAAAAAAGTGATCGTCGTGATGGTCATCGCAAACCTGATCATTATCGAAGTGATCGTCCTCGAAGAAGATATTAAGGGAATTGAATATTAGAAACCTTGCGAATGGTCGAAGACCTTCGCAATGGTTGTCATTGGATTACCGACCATTACGGAGGTCTCGTTTCTCGACCATCCGTAAGGTCTTTTTTAAATGAGGAAAAATGAACGATTATACAATAAAAGACATTAATCTTGCTGATTACGGCAGGAAAGAAATTTTAATTGCTGAAAAGGAAATGCCCGGTTTGATGGCAATTCGTGAAAAATACGGAAAATTCAAACCTTTAAATGGAGCAAAAATAACCGGCAGTCTGCACATGACGATCCAGACGGCAATTTTGATTGAAACCTTGAAAGAACTCGGTGCAAAGGTTCGCTGGGCAAGTTGTAATATCTTTTCAACTCAAGACCATGCAGCAGCAGCGATCGCCAAAGCCGGAACTCCTGTTTTTGCTTGGAAAGGCGAGGTTCTCGAAGATTATTGGGAATGTACGAAAAAGGCTCTAACTTTTGGAGAGAATGAAGGTCCCGATTTGATCGTCGATGATGGCGGAGATGCGACTTTGATGGTTCACGAAGGTTATCGATTGGAAGAAGAATACCGGAAAAACGGGAAATTTCCAAAAATTACCACTGACAACAAAGAATTCGCAACTCTTCAGAAAACGATTATAGATGATTTTGAAAAATATCCGGACAAATGGCACAAAATTTCCCAAAATATCAGAGGAGTTTCCGAAGAAACAACAACCGGAGTTCATCGTCTTTATCAGATGTTAGAGAATGATGAACTGCTTTTTCCCGCGATCAATGTGAATGATTCAGTGACAAAATCAAAATTCGATAATCTCTACGGTTGTCGTGAATCTCTCGCAGATGGTATCAAACGCGGGACAGATGTGATGGTTGCCGGGAAAGTTGTAGTTATTTGCGGTTACGGAGATGTCGGCAAAGGTTGTGCTCAATCTATGAACGGTTTCGGAGCCAGAGTCATCATCACCGAGATCGATCCGATCTGTGCTCTGCAGGCAGCAATGGAAGGATTTGAAGTTAAAACACTTGAAGACGCTCTCGATGAAGGAGATATTTTCGTTACTGCTACCGGAAATCTTGATGTCATTAAAACAGAACATATGGAAAAAATGAAGGATCAAGCCATCGTCTGTAATATCGGACATTTTGATAATGAAATTCAGGTCAATAAATTATTTGCACTTCCTGGAATCAGAAAAGTTAATATCAAACCACAAGTTGATCAGATCTTCTTTCCGGATGGACATTCCATAATTTTGCTTTCCGAAGGAAGACTCGTAAATCTCGGAAATGCAACCGGACATCCTTCGTTTGTGATGAGCAATTCTTTTTCCAACCAGATTCTGGCTCAAATGGAATTATGGCAGAAAGATCACAAACTCGATGTTTACCGGCTCGATAAAAAACTCGATGAAGAAGTTGCTCGTCTGCACCTGAAAAAACTGGGAGTTAAACTTACAAAAATGACGAAAGAGCAATCCGAATATATTGGAATTCCTATCGAAGGTCCGTATAAACCGGAACATTATCGGTATTAGTAGAACAAAACTTGTTTTGTTAGAAAATAATTATGAAAAAATATACCTGGTCTGATGCAATCATCGAAATTCTAAAAAGACATAATTATATTGTATCCCTGAAAATATTACATCAAGAAGTTCCGGCAATATATTCGAAATATAATAGAATAATCGGAAAAACACCTTATAAAACTATAAATGAACGAGTTCAAAGAGATGAAAGAATTGTAAAAATTGTTCCTGGTGTTTATACTTTAAAAGAGAAAATTAATACATTACCAAAAGAGTATAATCCGGAATTTCAAACCACTTTGGAAAAAGAAAAATCCAACCATATTTCAATTCAAGCATTGTTACTACAATTGGGAAAAATTTATAAATTTGACACTTATACTCCAGATAAATCAAAGAAATATTTTGATAATACTTTGAATGATTTCACAACATTCCAAGATTTTCCTACATTTACTTATAAAAGAATCGTAAAAAGAATTAAAATGATCGATGTTATCTGGTTTAATGAAAGAGGATTTCCGATCAATGTATTTGAAGTTGAGAATACAACTGATATGAAAAATGCTCTCTCAAAATTTATGGAATTAATGGATTTTAAAACAAAGATGACGATTGTTTCACCAAAAGAACGAGAAAATGAATTTAAGAATATTATGGATCAACCTACTTTTAAACCTATATCAAAACAAACTCTTTTTTGGTCGTATGATAAAGTAGAAAAATTATATAATTCCGAACAAGAAATATATTCTTTACGATCAGAATTATATTAGGAAAAATTAGAAAATATCTTCTCAATCTGTAGAGAAATTCAAGAAAATGACATATTAAAAGCATTAAATTAGAAAATAATAAATTGGAGAAATTTTATATGAAACTAACCGAAAAGATCAAAAACAAAGAAGCAGTTATTGGAGTTGTCGGACTCGGTTATGTCGGACTTCCAATGGCAGTTGCAGTCGCACGAAAAGGATTTAAAGTAATTGGGATCGATGTCAGTGAATATGCTGTTACGCATGTAAATGCAGGTGAAAATTATATTGGTGATGTCGATGATGACGAATTAAAACAATTTGTTCGGGAAGGGAAATTACGAGCAACCTTTGATTATGCGGAAGCAAAAGATACGGATATCATCATGATAGCAGTTCCTACTCCTCTCGACAAGTACCAGCAGCCTGATTCCAGTTATGTGCGTGCTTCCGTAAAGTCTCTTGCAGAAAATGTTTCGGAAGATACGCTCGTAATCCTGGAAAGCACGACATATCCGGGGACTACAAAAGAAATTTTGGTTCCTGCTTTCGAAGAAAAAGGATTCACGATCGGGAAAGATTTTTATATTGCCTTCTCACCCGAAAGAGTCGATCCGGGAAACAAAGATTACAAAACCAGGAACACACCAAAAGTTGTAGGTGGAGTAACTGAAAATTGTAATAAAATTTCTAAAGTTTTTTATGAAGCGATTCTCGATGCTTCGATCCATCTTGTTTCATCTCCGGCAGTTGCGGAAATGGAAAAGATTTATGAGAACACCTTTCGAAATATTAATATAGCACTGGCAAATGAAATGACAATTCTCTGTAATCGCATGGAACTCGATGTGTGGGAAGTTATCGAAGCAGCCAAAACCAAACCTTACGGATTTATGGCATTTTATCCAGGCCCAGGCATCGGTGGTCATTGCATTCCTCTCGATCCTTTCTATCTAACCTGGAAGGCTCGTGAATATGGTTACCACACGAGATTGATCGAACTTGCCGGAGAGATCAATAATCACATGCCGGAATTTGTGGTGAATAAACTTTCCAAACTTCTGAATAAAAAAGGAATTGCACTTTCCAGGGCAAATATCCTGATTTTGGGAGCAGCATATAAGAAAGACATTGAGGATTTTCGTGAATCTCCTGTTCAGCAATTAATGGTCGAACTGGAAAAACACGAGACGAACTTTGATTATAACGATCCGCATATTCCTGTCTTTCATAATGAATTGAATGGGAAGGAATATAAATCTGTAAGTTTGAATAATATCGAGAATTATGATGCTCTGATTATTGCCACAAACCACACGATCTATGATTATAAAGACATTGTGAACCGGGCAAAACTTATTCTCGATACGAGATTTGCCTGCAAGAATATCAAATCGGATAAGATCGTAAGATTGTAAAAAAATTAGATGGCAACTAACAAACCGATCGAAGTAGATGAACTTTTCGGAGAATTGATTCCCGCAGAAAATGATCAGAAATGGGAAGTCATTTACACAAAACCGAAGCGGGAAAAGAAACTGGCGGAATATTCCAAACGGAATAAGATCAATTACTTTCTACCCTTGAAAGATAGTATCAGAAAGTATGGAAATCGGGAAGTGAAATTTACCAAACCGCTTTTTCCCGGATATATTTTCATCAAACATTCTCCGCAGCAAAAACAGAAACTGATCATTTCCGGTCATATCGTCAATTTCCTGAGAGTTCAGGATGAAAAATCGCTTCTCAAAGATCTTCAACAAATTTATATCAGCAGAACTCAAAGATACGATCTGAGAAAGCACGAATATTTAGAAAAAGGAATAAAGGTGAGAATTATTGCCGGTTCTCTCGTCGGTATGGAAGGAGTTGTTTCCGATAAAAGCAAATTGAATGAAGTTATCCTGAAGGTGAATATTCTAAAACAGGCAGTTTCCGTAACCGTCGATCCCAACCAAGTAGAAATAATAAGAAAGTAGAATTTATGAAAATATTAGTTACAGGCGGAGCCGGATTTATCGGATCAAATGTGGTCGATAAATTTATCGAATCCGGTCATGAAGTTGTTATAGTCGATAATCTCTCAACCGGGAAAAAAGAGAATATCAATCCGCAAGCAAAATTTTATGAGATCGATATTCGTTCCGAAAATTTGGAAGAAATCTTCAAGCAGGAAAAACCGGATATCGTGGATCATCATGCTGCTCAAATCAGTGTTCCGGTTTCAGTTCGAGAACCTTTATTGGACGCTGATGTAAATGCTCTCGGATTCCTGAACATTCTGCAGAATTGCGTCAGATTCCAAACCAAAAAAGTGATTTTAATCTCTTCCGGAGGAGCGATTTATGGCGAAGCATTAGAATATCCGACAACTGAAAAATACGAACCGCAACCACTCTCACCTTATGCGATCCATAAATTTATTTCAGAAAAGTATTTACAATATTTCCATCATCAATTTGGTTTGAACTATACGGTGTTGAGATATGCGAATGTGTTCGGTCCGCGCCAGATTCCGCACGGAGAAGCCGGAGTTGTCTCGATCTTCATCACGAATATACGGGACGGTAAACAGTCACTTTTGAATGCATATAAAGATAAACCGGATGGAATGATCAGGGATTATGTATTCGTTAAAGATGTGGTGGAAGCGAATTTTCTTGCTTTAACAAAAGGTGATTTGGAAGCCTTTAATATTGGAACAAATAGGGAAACTACGACTGGTGAACTTTTCCGGGAAATTTCCGGACAGATGAATTATGATCTCGATCCAATCAGAATGGATGCCCGTCCGGGAGATTTGAAAAAAAGTTGTTTGAATGTCGAAAAAGCAAAGAAAAAATTAGGCTGGGAAGCGAAATATTCTTTACAAAAAGGGATTAAAGAAACGATCGAGTTTTTTGTAGCCCCATCGTCCCGATGGGAATTAGATGTTTAAGAAACCTTGCGAATGGTTGAGGAACGAGACTTTTGCAATGGTTGAACCGGTTGAATTTGTTGAATCAGTTGATTTGGGAAAAAGGGAGAAATTGAAGAAAGATTCGGAAATTTAGCAGTATATCAATGGATTAGAAAACTTAAGTCAAGTCGGCTAAAGCGAACTTAACTCAAGTTTTCAAAAAAAGGAGGAAAATATGGAAGGATTTGAAGAGATTAAAGCAAAAGTTCCGAAAATGCCGAATATCTCAAAAAAGAAAGTGATCTATTTTGTTGTAATTCTTGCTGCAATCATCATCTTTGCCACAGGATTATACACGATCAACCCGGAAGAAGTCGGAGTTATCCAACGATTTGGAAAATACATCCATACGACCGAGCCGGGATTACATTTCAAGATTCCGTTCGGAGTTGATGTTCTGACTAAAGTTCCGGTCAGGAAAGTGAAAAAAGAGGAATTCGGGTTCAGGACTTTGAAATCCGGTATTCAGACGAAATATTCGACCCGCGATTATTCAACGGAATCCGTGATGTTGACCGGAGATTTGAATATTGCCGATGTGGAATGGATAGTCCAATATCGAATTAAAGACCCGGTCAAATATTTGTTCAGGATCAGGAATATCGGAGAGACGATCCGGGATGTTGCGGAATCTGTTGTGCGACAGGTTGTTGGTGATAGAAGTGTAGATGAAGTGATTGTTTTAAGTCGTAAAGAAATTGCCGATCAGGTTCAACAACTACTCCAGGATAAACTTAATGATTATAAAATTGGAATTGAAATTGTTACGGTAAATCTCCAGAATGTGAATCCGCCGGAAAGAGTTAAACCTGCTTTCAACGATGTGAATTCGGCAAAACAGGAGAAGGAACGGATTGTGAACGAAGCCTGGCAGAGATACAACCAGATCATTCCCGAAGCGAGAGGTAAGGCCAAGCGAACGATCGAAGAAGCCGAAGGTTATGCTATAAATCGTGTAAATCGAGCAACCGGAGATGCGGAAAGATTTAATCAAATATTTAACCAGTATAGAAAAGCAAAAACCGTTACCAAAAAACGACTTTACCTCGAAACGATGCAGAAAATTCTACCGCAAGTCGAGAAAATTTATATTGTGGACGATAAACTAAAAGGAATTTTACCGCTCCTGAATCTTGATAAGGGAGGAAAATAAAATGAAACATAAAGGAATGCTTATAATTATAGTTATCGCTGTTATCGTTATCTTCAATGCATTTTATGTTCTCGACGAAAGACAGCAGGTTATTATCACCCAGTTTGGAGATCCTGTCGGAGATGCGATTACAAATGCCGGATTACATATAAAAGTGCCGTTTATCCAAAAAGTTCACTATTTTGAAAAACGGATTTTGGAATGGGACGGGGATCCCAAACAAATTCCAACTTCCGATAAAAGGTATATCTGGTTGGATACTTTCTCACGCTGGCAGATCGTAGATCCGTTAAAATTCTATGAAACAACGAGAACCGAAATGTCTGCTCATAGTCGCCTGGATGATATTATCAGTGGAACAACCCGCGATATTGTCAGTTCCAATCCACTCATTGAAATTGTCAGGAACACTAACCGGAAATTGGAATTTACAGCAGAATATGAAGAAAGTTCGCTGGAAGAAATTGTTGAAGAACCGATTAATTTTGGAAGAGGTGCAATCGCAGATTCGATTTTTGCTTTAGCAAATCCCAAAGTTGCCGAGTATGGTATAAAATTGATCGATGTGAAAGTGAAGAGAATAAATTATGTAGATGAAGTGCGGTTGAAAGTTTATGAAAGAATGGTTTCCGAGCGGAAGAAAATTGCGGAAAAATATCGTTCTGCGGGTCAGGGAAATGCTGCTGAAATTCTTGGAAAAATGCAGAGAGAACTCGATCAGATACAATCAGAAGCGTATAAAACAGCACAGGAAATTATCGGAAAAGCCGATGCTGATGCGATCAATATTTATGCAAAAGCATATAATAAAGATCCTGAATTTTATGAATTTTTGAAAACCCTGGAAACTTATGAGAAGACTATCGATAAGAAAAATACACTCATCATGACTACTGATAGTGATTATTATAAGTTTATGAAGAAGGCGAAATAATAGATCAAAACTTGCCATCCGGCAATTGCCGGATGGCAAGTTTAGTTTAGAGGATCAAAATGAAAATAACAGTCATTGGCACTGGTTATGTTGGTTTAGTAACCGGAACATGTTTCGCAGATATGGGAAACGATGTCATCTGCATCGACAAAGACAAGAACAAGATCGAAATGCTCAAACAAGGTCAAATTCCGATCTGGGAACCGGGTTTAGAACAATTAGTCAGAAGGAATTTCCAAGAAGGAAGATTGAGTTTTACGACCAATATCAAAGAAGCAGTAGATAAATCTTTTATTTGCATGATCGCAGTTGGAACTCCACCTGATGAAGACGGTTCAGCGGATCTGACTCATGTTCTCAAGGTTGCGAAAGATATTGCATCCTGTATGCAGGAATATAAGATCATCATCAATAAATCGACAGTTCCGATCGGTACAGCTGACAAAGTAAAGGATGAAATACAAAAAGTTTTGGATGAGAGAGGAGTTGACTTCAAATTCGATGTAGTTTCCAATCCTGAATTCCTGAAAGAAGGAGCAGCCATCGAAGATTTTATGAAACCTGAACGCGTGATTGTTGGAGTTGAAAATGAAAAAGTTGCGAAAATCATGAAGGAATTGTATTCTCCTTTCAGTAGAACTCATGAAAAGTTAATATTAATGTCTGTCAGGTCAGCTGAAATGACAAAATATGCAGCCAATGCCATGCTTGCCACAAAAATATCCTTTATAAACGATATTGCTAATCTTTGTGAATTGTTAGGAGCAGATGTCAGCGAAGTTCGTCACGGGATCGGTTCTGATTCGAGGATTGGTTATAAATTCATTTATCCGGGAATTGGTTATGGTGGGAGCTGTTTCCCAAAAGATGTGAAAGCTTTGATAGAAATCGGGAAGAAAGAAAATAAAGACCTTCGTGTTTTACAGGCAGTCGAAGCTGTAAATGACGATCAGAAAACTGTCCTTCTGAAAAAAGTGTTAAAACATTTTGGAAATGACCTATCCGGAAAAACTTTCGCAATCTGGGGATTATCCTTTAAACCGCAAACCGATGATATGAGGGAAGCACCTTCGATTATAATTATTAATGGTTTGATCAAAGCAGGAGCGAAAATCCAGGCTTATGATCCGGTGGCGATGAATGAAGCAAAAAAAGTTTTTGGAGAAAACTCTCAAATCAAATATTTTGAAGGAAATTACGAAGCATTGAAAGATGCAAATGCTCTTCTTTTACTCACGGAATGGCATCAGTTCAGGTATCCGGATTTTTCCAAGATTAAAAAGTTTTTAAAAGAATCAGTAATTTTTGACGGCAGAAACCAGTATAATCCAACAGAATTAAAAGTTGCCGGTTTTTCTTATTACGCGATCGGGAGAACATAAGAAAACTTCGCAAATTTCCAAGATTTGTGAAATTCAGATTAGCCAATGACTACAAAATTTACAGATGAATATTGGATGGATCTCGCTCTATCAGAAGCAAATAAAGCATTTGAAGAAGACGAAGTACCGATCGGAGCAGTTTTAGTTAAAGATAATAAACTTATAGCAAATGATCATAATCGCACAAACCAATTGAATAATGTTCTGGCTCATGCAGAAAAGCAGGTAATTGAAAAAATAATATCTTCCCAAGAAAAATTCCTTTACGATTTTTCTTTATATGTAACGGTTGAGCCGTGTCTGATGTGTGCCGGGATGATCATCTGGTCAAGGATCGGAAAAGTTGTTTTTGGTTGTTTTGATCCCAAAGCCGGAGCAGTAGGTTCTGTTTATAACGTTCTTCTTGATAAGAATTTCAATCATCGCCCGGAAGTTGTTTCAGGTATCAGGGAAAAAGAATGTTCAAACTTGATTTCAACTTTTTTTCAGAAAAAAAGAGAGCAGAGGATTCTAAATAGCGGATAAATAATTTTTTTCATATTTAAAATCGGAGAGTTGCCGGAGCGGTTGAACGGGACGGTCTCG
>DRTC01000041.1 GCA_011372345.1 Candidatus Cloacimonadota bacterium | reverse complement strand
CTTAAAAAATTTATCTAATTACAATTACGATTTAATTATAGTTGAATGCTTGTAATCCTTCTGCTTATTGATTTTCAACTCCATTGCTGAACACACTCAAAATCACATATGCCCTTTTTAAAGATCTATTTTTTTGATATAACGAATCCTGAAGAAAATCCCTTAAAGTAATAATCACAATTTATGACTCGCTAAAATATTTTACCCTCTATTTTCTGCCAGTTATGCAGAACTTATAGAGAGACTTTTTCTGAAATGAATGTATTTAGGCAACCAATTTTTCAGAAAAAATATTTTTGTTTGACAGAAAAATGATTAAAATATTTTTAGCACTCATAAGAAGCGATTGCTAAAAATTAAAATACAGGAGGTTGAATTATGGCAAAACAAATGAAATTCAGTCATGATTCGAGAACTATTCTCAAAAAAGGTGTCGATACTTTAGCCGATGCCGTAAAAGTAACATTAGGACCGAGAGGTCGAAATGTAGTTTTAGACAAAAAATTCGGTTCCCCGACAATTACCAAAGATGGTGTAACTGTTGCTAAAGAAATCGAATTGGAAGAACCATTTGAAAACATGGGAGCGCAACTGGTCAAAGAAGTTGCTGAGAAAACCCATGATGTTGCAGGTGATGGAACAACCACAGCAACAATCCTTACTCAAGCTATTATTGAAGAAGGTCTGAAACATGTAACAGCCGGTGTCAATCCGATGTACTTGAAAAGAGGAATTGAAGAAGCTACAAAAGTTGTTGTTAAGAAGATCAAAGAATTCAGTAAAGAAGTGAAAACAAGCGAAGAAATTGCCCAAATCGGTGCTATTTCTGCTAATAATGATCTGGAAATCGGGAAATTAATTGCGGAAGCTATGGATTCGGTTGGAAGAACCGATGGAATTATCAATGTGGAAGAAGCAAAATCCATTGAAACATCATTGGAAAAAGTGGAAGGAATGCAATTTGATCGCGGGTATCTTTCTCCATATTTCGTAACTGATGCAGATAAAATGATCACCGATTTTGAAGATCCTTACATTCTTCTTTTCGATAAGAAGATCAGCGTGATGAAAGATCTATTACCGATTCTCCAGGAAGTTGCTCAAACCGGAAAACCAATGTTGATCATTGCTGAAGATATCGAAGGTGAAGCTCTGGCAACACTCGTTGTTAATAAACTTCGCGGAACATTGAATGTGGCAGCAGTTAAAGCACCGGGATTTGGTGACAGAAGAAAAGCCATGATGGAAGATATTGCCATCCTGACAGGCGGAACTGTTATTTCCGAAGAATTAGGAAGAAAACTGGATTCTGTTAAAATCGAAGACCTTGGTTCAGCCAAGAAAGTCATTATCGACAAAGAAAATACAACTATCAGGGAAGGTTACGGAGAAAAATCTGACCTTGACGGAAGGATCAAACAGATAAAAGCTCAAATCGAAGAAACAACATCCGATTATGACAAAGAAAAACTCCAGGAAAGATTAGCAAAACTTTCCAGTGGTGTTGCGGTCATTAAGATCGGTGCTGCTACGGAAACAGAAATGAAGGAGAAAAAAGCTCGTGTTGACGATGCTCTACACGCTACTCGTGCTGCTGTTGAAGAAGGAATCGTAACCGGTGGCGGAGCAACTTTGATCTATGCTGCCAAAGCTATCGACGAAATGAAACTCGCTTCTCATGAAGAAAAAGTAGGTGCTGATTTACTAAAAAATGCTCTTTCCAAACCTGCCTATTTCATTGCTGCCAATGCCGGTGAAGAAGGTGCTTTGATCGTTGAGAAAATTAAAAATTCCAAAGATTATCACTTTGGCTATAATGCTGCTACAGGTACATTTGAAGATCTCTTCAAAACCGGTGTCATCGATCCGGCAAAAGTTGTTCGTAGTGCCTTGCAGAACGCAACCAGTATTTCCGGCTTGTTCCTGACCACAGAATGTATTGTAACAGATATTCCTGAAGAAGAGAAAATGCCTTCGATGCCTCCAGGCGGCGGTGGAATGCCGGGAATGTACTAATCAGAGTCTATCCGTAAACTGAAAAACCTTGCGAATGGTCGCAGATCTTCGCAATGGTTGGATCGTAAAACACCGACCATTACGGAGGTCTCGTTCCTTAACCATCCGTAAGGTCTTTTATTCGAAGATCGAATGTTAATTCTGAACCTGTCGTTTTAAAAAAACGGCAGGTTTTGTTTTTCCAAAAAATCCTTGACACCAGAAACAGTCTCAATTTTGTTCCTTGTGGTTATGCCGAAGTGGTGAAATTGGTAGACGCAGTGGACTCAAAATCCTCCGAACTTTTGTTCGTGCCGGTTCGAGTCCGGCCTTCGGCATCATTGAAAATTCTGGAGGGCAATAACATTAATTGTTAGGGCAACATCTTTTTTTTACATACCGTTTTTCAACAAAAAAATAATTAAAAAACTGGAGGATATTATGAAGACAAGACTTATTTATCTCGCTCTCATCGTAGCAATTAT
>DRTC01000040.1 GCA_011372345.1 Candidatus Cloacimonadota bacterium | reverse complement strand
TTCGATATTATTGCCGATTGCCAGAATAACTGCATCCACATCCTGGATTTTATTTATCTTGAGAGCTTTTTCGTTCGTGCTGTTCATATTGATCGCTACCGAAACATTTCCGCTGATCTCATCGATCAGTTTCTGATCTGTATCGATGGCAATTACTTCCGCTCCGTTTTCATATAAAGTTGTGGCAACTGTCATTCCGAGTTTACCCAGCCCAATAACAGCAAATTTAGCCATTTCTCCTCCATATAAAGCAACTTAGATTTCTTTTGTCATTCTGAAGACTCTCTAAAGGAATTCTTCCGAAGAATCTCCAATACTACTCATTATCAATGCTGTAAATCCTTCGAGAGAAGCTGTCCGACAGTTACAGGATAAGAATAACAAGAAATACTAATCACAAAATTCTTTCCTAATTACTTCGACTCATCGTTCTTTAAACCGAAAACACTTTCATAGATTATAAATATTCGGTCAACATTTTATCCGATACTTATCTTTTCTTCCGTAAAATGATAGTTTGTTTTAATTTTCGTTTCTGATATTGCAAAGATCAGGGTTAGTGGTCCGACTCTCCCTAAATACATTAATAAAATGATTATTATTTTCCCTAAATATGTTAAATTCGGCGTAATTCCCATTGACAGACCGACGGTTCCAAAAGCTGAAAAAGACTCGAATATGATTTTTTCAAACGGAAACGGTTCGATCAATAAAAGAATGAAGATCATGATAGATAACAGAAATAAAGAGGCAGCTATCAAAGCCATGATTTTCTTTATAATATCTTCTGCGACTTTCCTTTGAAAAATACTGACATCTTTATTTCCGCTGAACATCGCGATCAGGGATATAATAATGATCGCAAAAGTAGTTGTCTTAACACCTCCGCCAGTTGAACCGGGAGATGCTCCAATAAACATTAAAATATTGGAAATATAAACAGAAGCTCTACTCAAATTGGCATTATTGATCGTATTAAAACCAGCAGTTCTGGTTGTAACTGATTGAAAATATGAAGCATAAATTCTGTCAATAATGCTGAAACCTTTCATTTCGGAATTATATTCGGAAATAAAATAACCGACAAATCCGAGTATAATCAAAACGACAGTTGTTGATAAAACGATTTTTGAATGCAACGAAAGTCGAGTCAATTTGAGTTTATTAGAAATGATCTTTCTAATATCTACAATTACCGGGAAACCGATTCCACCGAAAATTATCAGAGTTGTGATCACGAAATTAATGTTCAAATTCGATCTGAAAGCCATAAAACTGTTAGAATAGAGACTGAATCCAGCATTACAAAAAGAAGAAACCGAATGGAAAATGGCGTGATATATGGCTTTTTGAGCGGTCCAGATCTCGCTTCTAAATGTAAAATAAAGTAGAATAGCTCCAATAAATTCAAAAAAGATAGTTACAAAGAAGATTCCTTTTATGAGAATGACCATGTTGATCTTATTTGATTCTCCCACCACATTTTGAATTAAATTCTCGCTTTTGAGTGAGAGTTTCTGCCCCAACATGATCGCAAAAGCACTCGATATTGTCATTATTCCCAAACCACCGATCTGGATCAATGATAAGATAATTAATTGACCGAACAAGGTGAAATGTGTTCCTGTATCATAAACGATCAATCCGGTAACGCAAGTGGCAGAAGTCGAAGTAAATAATGCTCCTAATAAAGAAGTAATCTTTCCCTCGGATGTTGCCGAAGGTAATAGAAGCAGTAATGTTCCAATAAAAATTACCAGAAGGAAACTGAATAAAACAAAAACAGGTGGATTTTCTGATAGTTTTTCAAATAATTTACCTTTATGTTGTTTAAGAGCAAGATTCTGGATGAGAATAAAAGTTTGTCTGCCCAACAGGTAAAACTGGAAAATCCTCTCGGATTCACTTACGCTTAATCCTAAAATAATGAAGAAAATATCCGGAAGGTAATTGAGTAGTTTTTTTAGGCTAAAACCGCGACTGAAAAGTCTTGTAATTAGATATAAAATAAGGGTAAAAATCGAGATATTAGTGTATAAACCAACAGTATCACTTTCAATTCTGATTATATTCATAAACAGAAACTGAATATTGAGGATCGCAAATAAATTCAGGATTATGAATACTATTCTTTCTAATGAGATAGAAAGCCGGACTATATTATTTGAAGGTTTCATTTTTTTCTTTTTTCTAATATCAACTTCGGAAAGTTGACTTACAAAACATCAACTTGACGATAAGATGGATATCAACTTAACGATGAAACTGATATCAACCTGGCAAGTTGATTTTACGATTTTTCGAGTTTGGAAATTATCTCTTTTTGGATTTCCTCTAATTTACGATCTGCATTTACTTTGATCAGCATATTTTTTTCTGCGAAAAGTTTAATTGCCCTACTTGTTTCATGGTGAAACTTTTCCAACCTTTTCTTAATTGCCAGTTCCGTATCATCTTTTCGTTGTATGATTTTACCTCCACATATATCACAAATTCCTTCAAGTTCTGGTTGATGATATAAAAGATTATAATCAGCTTTACAATTGCTGCAAATCCTCCGGGCAGAAACTCTTTTAATAGCCACTTCATCACTTAAATCTAATAAAATAACTTTATCAATCCGAATTTTCTTTAGAAGGAATTCCGCTTGTTCAAGATTGCGCGGAAATCCATCCAGGATAAATCCTTTTTCAGCTTTTGATAATGCATCTTCAATAATTTTAAAAACATATTTATCGGGAACCAATTCTCCTTTATCAGTAAAAGTTTGAGCAATCTTTCCCAACTCTGTCCGGTTTTTAATGTTTTCCCGAAAAAGATCTCCGGTTGTGATATGAGTCCAGCCAAATTTTTCCTGCAACAATTTGGCTTGCGTTCCTTTTCCGCTACCTTGACTTCCAATCAAAATTATATTCATTCAAACTCCAATTTAATATTTTTCTAAAATATTATTTAAAAAAAATCAGGGCTTTTTGAAGTCAAGTTTTTAAAAGTAAAACCTTGAAAAGGTTTCAAAGTATTTTCTTCCTGCTGAACCTTTTCAATGGTTTTTTCTCAATCTTTAACTAAACCGTTGAAAAGGTCTGTTTGAAAGAGTTCCTCTGTGGGAAACCGTTTTCAAGGTTAGAAAAACTTGCCAAATTTCAAAAATTTGGCAAGTTTCAATTAAGTTTTATTTGACCGATAAGTTATAATTTCTGAATTTACCTCAATGAAAAAAATCGTGATCACAGGAGCAAATGGATTCATCGGAAGTTTTTTAGCAAAAGAACTTCTTAAAAGAGATTTTGAGATAACTTGTCTCGTTAGACAAAACTCGGATATAATGCTGCTTCCATCTAACTGTAATCTCGTGCGAGTCGATTATCAAAACAAAGATCAATTGAAAAAATTACTGAAAAAAAACGAAGTGTTAATTCATACTGCTGCTCTGACTAAAGCAAAAAATTGGGCGGAATTCAAAAAAAACAACATTGATTTAACTGAATCTTTACTCGATATTTATAATTCCACAGCTTCCCTGAAACAATTTATCTTTTTGAGCAGTCAAGCAGTAAGCGGTCCTTCAAAAAAATTTGAATTTAAAAATGAAACCGACGAATGTCTTCCTATTTCAAAATATGGTAAAAGTAAGTTACTGGCAGAAGAATTGATCCAATCCAAAGCAAAAAAATCATGGACGATCATCCGTCCTGCTGCTGTTTTTGGTCCGGGTGACAAAGATTTCCTGACCTATTTCATACTGATAAAAAAACACATCTCTTTATTTGCGGGAAACAAAAACAAGCAGATCAGTCTGATCTATGTTCAGGATTTAGTGAATTTAATAATCAGCACTTTGGGTAATAAGAACGCTTTCAACGAGATATTTTTTGCCTCAGGTTTAGATGTTCGTTTGGAAGAATTTTCCCAAAACCTGGAAAAAGTTCTGCAAACTTCTTCCCTAAAAATCACGGTTCCTGATTTTTTACTCGATATTGTTGCGATTTTCTTTGAGTTTATTTCCCTCTTCAGCAAAAAAACTTCCTTATTAAATAGAGATAAAATCAAAGAAATGAAACAGGAATCCTGGCTTGTTTCCAATGAAAAAGCAAAAAGAATATTGAATTTTGAACCGGCAAAAAATTTATTGGACAATATAACTGCAACCTTTGAATGGTATAAAGAAAATAACTGGATCAAATAATGAAATTTAAAGTGAGTTTTAGAACTGATTTTTCTCTTATCATTTTTTTATTTCTCGCATTTTTAGCAACTACATTTCTCGATTCAC
>DRTC01000039.1 GCA_011372345.1 Candidatus Cloacimonadota bacterium | reverse complement strand
TGCTGGGATGGAAGGATTGATTCCAGTTGAGACTGATTGGTCTTGACGCAATAATGATTACTTGTTCCCATGCTCCTGCGTGGGAACAAACAATAGATATATTGTGTTATGATTAGTTTTGACACAGGAGCGTCAAAAAAGGCATTCCCACGCAGGAGCGTTGGAACGAGTAACCAACGAAGGAGCATTAGAACGAGAATTATTTCTCCGTGTTCTCTGTGTCTCTGTGGCAAATAAAAATGAAAATATTAGATAAGTATATTCTAAGAGAATACATTAAAACTTTTTTGATCATTATCGGTGCGTTTTCGATCCTTTTCCTGGTTGTCGATATTTTTGATCGCATGCCCGGATTGATGAGAAAAGGAGCATCGACAGATGACATGATGATCTATTTTGTCTTGAGGTTACCTTACCTGATCCTGCTGACTTCACCGGTTGTAGTCTTACTTGCTGGTCTATTCCTGATGAACAACCTTTCCAAATACAGCGAATCGATCGCTATTCGCGGTGCAGGAATAAGCATCGTTAGAATGGTAACACCTTTGTTCTGGTTCGGTTTTTTCTTCAGCATAGTTATTTTGATTTTAGGAGAATTTGTCCTTCCTAAAGCGGAAGAATACAGACAATATGTTTATACGGAAAAGATCAAAAATCAGAAAGTAGAAGATAAAAAAATGCGATCTCATATCCACTATCTTGGTAAAGATAATAACCTTTATTACATCGGTTTTTTTGATGGTTATCGAAATGTTTTGAAAACGATAGATATTACAAAAATTGATCCTGAAACCAGCGAAATATTAAGAAAGATCACAGCTTCGAACGCTGAATGGAAAGATGATAAATGGCATTTCAAAGATTGTTATATCAGGAATTTTATAAACGGTGAACCGAGTTCTGTCGAGCATTATAATTCCATTACTATCGAGGAAGTTGATGTTACTCCTTTAGATTTTATCAAAAGTGCTAAGAAACCAATGTCTATGAATTTCTTTGAACTAAAGGAATACATAAAAAGATTGCAGAAAGTCGGAGAAAAATTCAATAAGGAATTAGTGGAACTGAATTTCAAAATATCGTTTCCTTTCGCTAATTTAATAATTTTACTTTTCTGTGTTCCACTGGTTTCAACTTCTTCCAGAAGCAGGGGACGGGGAATTATTTTTGCCATTGGTCTACTTGTGTGTTTTCTCTTTCTTTCTTCTTTGAGGATTTGCCAGAGTTTGGGTCATAATGGAGTTCTTTCTCCATTATTGGCTGCCTGGTTGTCTAATTTGATATTTACTTTTGTGGGGATATTTTTCGTGATCAAAGCTGAGGTGTAGATGAAAATCTTAATGGTTCTGGAAAATGAGTTCCCACCTGATACAAGAGTAGAAAATGAGATTCAAACTTTATCCAATGCTGGTCATGAAATTCATTTAGCATGTCTGACATTTCAAAATAAAAAGGAATTTGAACAAAAAGAGAATTATCTCATTCATAGAAAAAAAATCTCTGATTTTACTTTTAAAACAAGTGTCGGATGTCTGAAGTTTCCTTTTTATTTTAATTTCTGGAGAAAATATCTTATTGAACTTTTCAGGA
>DRTC01000038.1 GCA_011372345.1 Candidatus Cloacimonadota bacterium | reverse complement strand
TCGAGAAAAGAAAACTCGTGGAATGGAGATTATATTTTATTATCTTAATCGTTATTGCTCTTGCCATAATTTTATATTTCTTTTATACTTTGAAAAGCAGATCGAATAAACTTTTGAAAAAAGAGATTTCCGAAAGATTAAAAGCTGAAGAAGGACTGCAAAAAGCAAGAGATGAACTGGAATTAAAAGTTAAGGAGAGAACATCGGAACTTGCAAAAACAAATGAAGAATTGCAATTAGAGATCAAAGAACATAAAATCGCAGAAGAGATGTATAGAAAATATGAATCTATTTCCAATACCTCCAAAGAATTTATGACTTTGATCAACAAAGATTTTATCTATGAGGCAGTAAATGATTCTTATTGCCAAGCAACGAATAAAAGTTTCAAGGAAATTATTGGAAATTCCGTTTCCGAGATCTGGGGAAAAAAGCAGTTTGAGAAGATCATTAAGCCATATATGGAAAAATGTTTTGCTGGAAATGAGGTTCATTACCAGGAATGGTTTCATTTTTCCGATTTTGAAAAACGCTATTATGATGTTGCCTATTATCCGTATTACAACCAAAAAGGAAAAGTTTCTCATACGATCGTGGTCACGCGAGATGTAACCGAACAGAAATTATTGGAAAACCAGTTGCTGCGTTCGGAAAGGTTGGCTGGAATCGGAGAATTGGCTGCCGGAGTTGCTCATGAAATCAGGAATCCGGTTGCGATCATAAACTCAACCGCTCAATACTGTAAAAATAAATTTAACGAGAAAGATGAAGAGATAGACGAACTAATGGAAATTTTTACGGATACTTCGGAAAAAATAGATAAGACCGTGAAAACATTATTGGAATTCGCCAAACCCCAGAAAATGGAGATGAGAAAAGGTGATATTCTGAAAGTGCTTAAAAAAGTATGTGGACTCATCGAAGGAAAATGTTCCAAACAAAATGTGGAAACAAATTTCATTTTTCCGGATTCACTGCCAAATGTATATCTGGATGAAGACCAATTAAGCGGAGCTTTTTTGAATTTGATGTTGAATGCTCTCGATGCCATGCCCGCAGGTGGTGAAATTAAAGTTCAAGTGGAATTGAAAGATGATGAGATCGAAATTATAATTTTAGATTCCGGAATAGGTATTTCCAAAGAAAATCTGAAAAAAATATTTAATCCTTTCTTTACAACCAAAAAATCAGGAACAGGATTGGGTTTGAGTCTTGTTCATCAAATTGTCTCTTTTCATAAAGGGAAGATCAATATCAGTAGTAAACTCGGGAAAGGAACAAGGATTTTAATTAAATTTCCGGTTTATAAATAGACGATTGTAAAACTTGCCAAATTTTTGAAATTTGGCAAGTTTCCAATAAAAAGAGGTTTTTATGGAAAAAATATTAATCGTAGATGATGAAAAACACATGCGGGTAATTTTATCAAAAATATTAAAAGATGAACGGTTTGAAACTTTGCAGGCAGAAAATGCTCATCAGGCAATTTTGGAAGTCGAGAGAAATAAACCTGACCTGGTCCTGCTGGATTATAAACTTCCGGATATGAATGGAAACAAAGTTCTGGAAAAGATCAAGCAGATCGATGAATCCTTGATCGTGATCATGCTGACTGCTTTCGGAGATATAAAAAAAGCGGTCAATACCATGAAATTGGGAGCATATGATTACTTGACTAAACCATTTAATAATGATGAGATCATTCTCGTTATCAGGAAAGCTTTACAAACCTTGCATCTCAAAAGAGAAGTAAAATCCCTGAAAAAGGAACTGGGAAAAGAACACGAAATGATCGGGGAAAGCAAACAGATCAAACAGATACTGGAACAGATCGAACTGGTCGCTCCAAATGACATTACTGTCTTTCTGGAAGGTGAAACCGGAACCGGTAAAGAATTGGTTGCCAAGTTAATCCACAAAAAAAGTCCTAGAGCAAACAATCCTTTCGTGGCAGTCGATTGCGGAGCGATTCCGGAAGCATTATTCGAGAGCGAAATGTTCGGGCATGAAAAAGGAGCATTTACAGGAGCCATCAACACCAGGATCGGGAAGTTCGAGCAGGCAAATGAAGGCACATTATTTCTCGATGAGATCAGCAATCTACCCTTGAGTATGCAGGCAAAACTGCTGCGAGCAATTCAAAACAAACAGATTATAAGGCTTGGAGGAAAGCAAAACATCGATGTCGATGTTCGCATCATTGCAGCCAGTAATATAAATATAGTCGAGAATATCGAATCAGGGAAATTCAGGAATGACCTTTTTTACAGAATACATGAATTCAAAATCGAACTGCCCGCTCTTAAAAACAGGAAAGACGATATTCCTCTTTTAGCAGATCATTTCCTGAAAAATATGAACTTGGAATTTAACAAGAACATTCAAGGATTTTCTATCGATGCCATCGATTCAATGTTAAATTATGAATGGAAAGGTAATATCCGCGAATTGAAAAATGTGATCAAAAGAGCTGTTCTAATCGCTAAAACAGATTATATAAGTGCCGAGTATTTATTATTTACAAATATCGGAAATCCAGAAAAAAAGATTTCCTCGAACCAGGAAAGTTCATTCGAAAATGTTTCAAAGGAAGCATTACAGGCAAAAGTCGATATATTGAAGAAAGCCATTCAGAAAGCAGGCGGTAATAAAACAAAAGCTGCCAAGAATCTGGGAATTACGAGGAATCAAATGTATCGAACTTTGAAGAGGTTTGAGGAGTAATAGAATTTCTCCCTGCTTCTCTTACATACTTCTTAATTAAATATTTCTTATTGGATACTTTGTCCGGCTTTTGACTGATAAACTAGTGGGTTTCAATCCTAAAACACCAATCTTTTACAATTTTAACAGTTTTTTTGTGAAAATAAGTAAGAGTCCACTCTAAAAAGGTCAAATTCAATAAAATTAGAAACCGTTAAAGCGGTTAATACTTTTTACTGTTTCATTAACCACCAACTTAAGTTGATGGTAAATAAGAAGATAGAGGTCAATAACTGATTCATGAGTTTCCAAATTTCGGGCACGCTTTTTTCGTTATAATTCTTTTATTTTACTGATCAACAGTTCAAAAGAGTGATTTGAGTATCATGATAACCTCCTGCCGGGAAATTTTGTTTAATACTTTTGTTACTATCATTTCCCGCTTCATTTCAAATCTATCCCTCTATATATATAACAATCAAACCATCAATAATCGGACGAAAAGCAGCTGTACGCCAGTTATAATGCTTATTCATGGAGGGATGGATGTAAATCTTCTTTATCATTTTCATTTAATTTTAAAAGAATATCTCAGCTAGTGCTAAGTCAAATTTCAAATGACGGATGATGGAATGTATAACAAACTTATAATTTATTATTTCCTCTTATCCTTAATTGCAACAATTAAAGGAAGATAAACCATTTTGAGTGTAGTTTATGATCAAGATAAGTTTTTTCCATTTATTCTTGTTCTTGACTTTTAGTTTCAATAAGATATTTTTGTTATTGATTTTTGAAAGGTATGGTTATGAATTATTTTCGCAGAGGTCTGCTCGAGAAAAAAACT
>DRTC01000037.1 GCA_011372345.1 Candidatus Cloacimonadota bacterium | reverse complement strand
TCGTTATTTGATTTTTGGGTATTTCTAATCGAACATTCCCTTAGTCTTTTTTTCATCTCACAAATTATATGAACATTTCTATCACTGCAATAAACATTAACCATTCAATTCATTGAATGGGATAGAATAAATAGGATAAAGCCGAATTCATTCGGGAAAAGATCTGACTGAAGTGGGAAATGTTAACATTTAATATAAAAAAAGGGATTTAAACCTGCTTCTTTAAAACAGTGCCTAAATCCCCATTATGATTTGTTGATTATTTCATTCCTGAGCTGATTGCCAGTCCAAGTTTGAATATCGGCAGATAAATGATGATAATGACCGAGCCGACAAATCCAGCCATTAAAATGATCAGGATCGGTTCGATCAAAGATGTTAACCTGTCAATAACAGAATCCACGAGTTTTTCAAAGAATTCAGCTGCTTTTCCCAGTAATTTATCCATATCTCCGGTTTCTTCTCCGGTTGAGATCAGCTGGAGAAGTGTCGAAGGAAAGACCTGCGTTCGTTTGAATGCTCCCGCAACAGTATAACCCTCTTTGACCATTACTCTTGCTTTGCGAATAGCAGTTTCCACGACAGCATTTTGAGCTACATTTTCTACCAGTTCCATAGTTTCCATAATAGGAACTCCAGCAGCCATCAAAATACTGAAAGTACGGGAAAACTTACTCATGATCGAATTTTTCAGCATGCTTCCAATAACCGGAAGTTTAAGCAGTAAACTGTCAACAATGAATCTTCCCTTATCGGAAAGGTAGAATAAGAAAAAGGAAAAGAAAAGAGCAACTAAAACCAGTAGTGTATAGAAAATATTATGACGGATCACATTACTGATCGAGATTGCCACCAGTGTTGGTCCTGGAAGATCAGCATGAAAACTCTCATAAACACTGGCAAACATTGGAATAATATAAACGAATAAACCCCAGACAACAAAAGCTACGAAAATCAGGACAAAAATTGGATAAGAAAGAGCGGACCAGACTTTTCTCCTGGTATCATCAATTTTTTCAAGATAGGTGGAGAGTTCGTCCAGAACAGTATGTAATGTCCCTGAAACTTCCCCGGCTTTTACCAATGAAACATATAAAGCATTGAAAACTCCCGGATGCTGTTCCATTGCTTCCGATAAACTGAATCCTTTTCTGATGTCATTTGAAAGTTTGATCAGAACTTTTCTGAACTTTTTACTCTTTTCTTCCCTTTCCAGGTTAGAAATTGATTTTTCGATCGTTAAACCTGCTGAGAACATAGTTGATAACTGGCGGGTAAAAAAGACAAGAGTTTTTAGTCCTACACCTGTTCTGAGCTTGTAAAGCGTTAACATCAACTTATCGAAGAGCGAAAGTTTACCTTTGAATGCTCCTTCAGCAGTCGATTTAACTGAAATTATGGTACTTCCTTCTTTGGTTAGTTTATCGATTGCTTCGTCCATGCTCGCAGCTTTCAAGGTTCCTTCGATACGAGCACCTTTAGCATCTTTTATGATATATTCAAAACCTGCCATTTTAATTCCTTTGAATTTGTTTATTGTTCAATTATCGTTAATTTAATTACTTCCCTGATAGTTGTATCACCATGTTTCATTTTCAACATGGCACTTGCATGTAGAGATCTCATGCCGTTTTTTAATGCCTCATCCCGGATTACATCCTGATTCTGTCCGTCAAAAATCAATTTCCTGATCTTTGCCGTAACTTCCAGCATTTCAAAAATACCAGTTCTACCCGAATAACCTGTATTGTCGCAATGGACACAACCTTTCCCGATCTTGAATTCAATATCTTTAGCTTCATCTGTGGTAATTCCAGCATTGCGTAATTCATCTTCAGTAGGTTTATAATCCGAAATACAATGCGGGCAGATCTTTCTGACAAGTCTTTGTGCCATCACCAGGTTCAAAGAGGAAGCAACAAGGTAGGGCGGAATTCCGATATCGAGCATACGGGTAATTGTTGAGGGAGCATCGTTTGCATGAAGAGTTGTGAAAACAAGATGTCCTGTAAGTGAGAATTTGATAGCAATATCAGCAGTTTCTTCATCTCGAATCTCACCGATAAGGACAATATCCGGGTCCTGTCGTAGAACAGAACGCAAGGAACGGGAGAAGGTCAGGTCGATCTTCTGCTTTGTCTCGATCTGGGTGATCCCATCCAACCTGTATTCAACAGGATCTTCAACAGTTACGATATTTGTTTCGATATCTTTGATCTCTTTCAAAGCAGCATGAAGGGTAGTTGATTTTCCGCTACCTGTCGGACCTGAAACAATTGTAATCCCATACGGTCTGCGGATCCATTTCCGGAAAATCTCTAAATCAGATCCCGTGAAACCGAGAGTTGTCAAACTGAAACCGAATTCACCTTTATCGAGAAGCCGCATCACAACTTTTTCTCCGGTTACAGTGGGAACTATGGAAACACGAACATCAACGCTTTTCATAGAAGTCTTCAAAGAAATATGACCATCCTGAGGTAATCTTCGTTCTGCAATATTCAGTTTTGACATAACTTTAATTAAGGAAACAATTCCCGTATGAAGACCGATCGGAGGTGACATAACTTCCCGCAGAGCTCCATCGATCCTGAAACGAACACGAGTCTGTTTGGTCAAAGGTTCAATATGAATATCAGTAGAATTTGATTTGATCGCTTCCGTAATGATCAGGTTTACCAGTTTAACGACCGGAGCATCGGCATCTGCAGTTTTTGAATCAATCGTAATTTCATTTTCATCTTCATCTACTGCCACAAACTGCAGGTCACCAACTGCATCTTCAACTTGAGAAGTTGTCCTGATACTTTTATAATATCTCTCTAAAGTATCGGTGAGAGTGTTATCACCAATCAAAAAAGGAGTTATGGATTTGCCAAGTATTTTTTTTAGACTGTCATTTATTACGATATTTTCCGGATCCGTCATAGCAACCGCAATCGAACTACCTTCATTACGAATAGCGATCACCCTGTTTTCTACAGCAAACGGTTCAGGAATTAATCTGACAACTTCAGAATCAAGACCAAGGAGTTCATCTTCAGAAACAATATCATATTCCAATTGCTGGTGTAATGCTTCCAGAAGATTCCTTTCCGAAATATATCCCAGCTTTCTTAAAGTTTCACCAATTTTCAGGTTAAAATTATTTTGTTTAACTAAAGCTTCTTTTACCTGTTCCTCTGTTACAACCCTGTTATGTATTAAAATCTCTCCAATTCTGGCATATTGCGGGTTATATGACATTTATTTATCTCCTATGTTTTTTTTTGAGATAGAGCCAATCCGGTGGTTACCGGATCGGCATTCTATTTTTTTTGTCTTTTACTGATATTTATTCAATAATTGTCCAAATTTAGGGAACATAACGATGTAATATAATGGATTCATCATTCGTAGTCTGCGTTCCGACAATATTAGCAATAACAGTACCTGTAGTAGTTCCCGGTGAACCATCCGGATTAGGCGGAGGACATTCATATTTATAAAATCTTACATGTTTAATTATTTCTCCCGGTTGAGTTCCGTCATTATCAGGTC
>DRTC01000036.1 GCA_011372345.1 Candidatus Cloacimonadota bacterium | reverse complement strand
GGAATAGTAGATACGAACATGACTGTCTGGTATGATCAGGATGCGGAAAACAATATTCTCAAATATCGTGTTTATGCATATCTGGGTGAAGCAAAATCCGATTATGCGGAATCAGAAGAATTTCAAAATTCAATTCCTACTCCTACCAATTTGATTCTGACAGAATTGGATAATACAAAAGTCAAATTGAACTGGTGTGATATTTGTGAAACAGAAGATGGTTATTATATCGATAAGAAGATCGGAAGCCTGGACTGGGTGGAATCTTATGCCATTCTTGACAGTAATGCAACTTCCTATCTCGATGAGATCGAGCAGCCCTGCGGAACTTTTTCTTATCGTGTTCGGGCATTCGAGGGAGAAATCCTTTCCAGTTACAGTGATGTTGAAACAATCAATATCAGTCTGGGATTTGTCGGTTTACTCGATTCCGGATGTGATTATCAGGCAAATGATGTCTTTATTTCGAATACTACCAACTGGTGGTTATTCATAGCTGATCATTACCAAGGATTAACTATCATCGATGCTTCTGATCCGAGTTTTAATAGCGATCTTGACCATGCTTCTTTTAATCTCGGAGGATTACCGGATAGAACTTTCTCTGTTTTTGTGCGGGGGGAATTAGCTTATGTTACAACTCATTCCGGGCTTGATGAACACGGCTGGCTTTATGTCATTGATCTGAGTCCTTTCCTGAATGTCTATCCACGGGAACTCCCGGATGTAATTTATATCATAGAAGCGTGTCAAATACAGGGTTCTCCTGATGATACATATATTCCTAACGATATTTTTGTGGAAGGAAATTATGCCTATATTGCTGATGCAAATAACGGATTATCAATATATAATATAGTAGGAACACCATATTTTGTGGGGAATTGCAGTACTAACGGCGAAGCTCGTCATGTTTATATAAAGGATGATCTGGCTTATGTTGCTAATGGTCTCAGTGGAGCTGTTGTTGTCGATGTTTCGGACAAGTACAATCCATTTGTGATCGAAACTTATCCGACAACAGGTCTTTCTAATGAAATAGCTGCTTTAGGAGATCATATTTTTGTAGCAGATGGTGAAAATGGTTTGAAGATAATCGAGCGTGCAACCGGTAATACTCAATACCTCGATACGGATGGATTTGCATACAGCGTTTATGTTCAGGGTCAGGACAGGTTTGAGGAAGACCATGTTTACCTCGCAGACAAGGAAAACGGTTTGTTCGTTATTGATATTTCCGATATTAATGATCCTTATGTTTTAGGAACACTGGAAATGGATACGGAACCTGTCACAATTCATAAGTTTTTCCAGAGCAGTTATGTGTTTTTAACCGATAGTTTTGGCGTGAAAACAGCTCAGGTAGCTCCGTAAGATTTATCTCGTTCCCGATCTTATTCCTGAATTTTAATAAACTTCCGAAGTTTTTATTCTCATTCCCATGCTCTGCGTAGGAAAGAGTAATTCAACCTCCTCAAATATTTTTTAATCGGTATTTCTTAGAAATATTTTCAAAATAGCTGTTTTAAAAATACAGAATTTTGTCTTCTGCCCGGAAAAATTATATGAGACTAAAGGTTGTCCCTACAATTTATGATTTGTCAGAAAACTGAAAACAAAGAATCCTTTATTAATGCTGGTTTACATGATTTCATGTTGAAATTTTATGGAGGAACTGTTAAAGGTAAGGGCGGAGTGATGATGAATTGAATCGTAACACAAAATTATATTTTTTTAGAATTCATCATTCCATCAAATTATCAAATTTCTCTTTCAGCGGATTCAAAGGAAGCAATCCGACAATCCTATCTACCTCTTTCCCATCTTTAAAGAAAATGGTCGTAGGCACATTGGTAATCCTGTATTTTCGAGCAGTTTCGACAAAATAATCGATATTCATTTTGAAAATATTTACTTTCCCTGCATATTCGGGACCGATTTCAGAAAGCAGACTTGCCATGATCTTACAAGGCGGACAGGTAATCGAAGAGAAATCAACTACGCTCGGTATTTCTGATTTCAAAACTTCACTCTCGAAAAGTTCATCGCTAATATCTTTGGGTTTCCCCGGTTTTGGTGGTTTGTTAAATATTTTTTTAAATAATCCCATTATTCCATCCTTTTTTTGATGATAACATAATTGGAGTTAGATTTTTAGCAATAATCTTCTTCCATGAAGTTCTTTTGGGAAGTTCTTTTAGGGAAATTCTTTGAGGAAGTTCTTTGAGGAAATTAACTATAAATTCAGAAAAACATTAACCATTCACTTCAGTGAATTGCAAAGAAGATGACCATGACTCATTTCTGAATTCATTCAGCACATTTTCCGATTGAAATCGGTAATTCGGATTGAGTCTCTGTTTTCCATCGAATAAATTCGATGGTTAATGTCTGCTCATTATAAAAATATTAGAACTTTTTTGTATCTTTTTGTCTGCCTTGCCGTAGTTTTGATGAAGACAGGTACTTTTTCGCTTGCCTTGTCGAAATTTTAACGAAGACAGGTGGCTATAAAATTCCGAACTTGACACGAATCTTTCAAATTAATTTCCTGTTCACAGAATATAGAGTGCAGCTTAATGGTGCGAAAGTAAAAGGGAATCCCGTGAAAAGCGGGAGCGGTCTCCGCCACTGTAAGCAGAAATATTTAGCAACGAACAAAACTAACAAAACGAACAAAGATTGAAATTGTTTGTATTTATTAGTTGTTAATATTCGGGTCACTATCCATCACCTATTTTTTTAAACAAAAAAAATAGGTGATGGGTGGGAAGGCTCGGATAACTGATATAGTCTGCAAGCCAGGAAACCTGCCATTGATGCTTTTCTGATAATCTTCGGAGGAAGGATTTTTATCGGAAAACATGAATTGTCCTTTTGTATCAATAAGTTGAATTACAAAAGGATTTTTTATGTTTGAGAAATTAAAATATATAATTTTAACAATAATTCTCTTTTTATTCATTTCCTGCACATCATCACAGTATAAATCAAACAATCCGAGATACATCATAACATCACCGGAAATCGCAGAAATTGTCTGTTTGATACAGGGAACGGAAAACATTGTAGGAATCACGACCGAATGCGATTATCCTCTTGAATTAAAGTCGATTCCAAAAGTTGGAACTTTCGGTAAAGTCGATTTTGAGAAGATCATCGAATTAAATCCCACTCTTGTTTTCACCTCGGCTTTGGAACAAGATGCTCTTTCAGATGAATTGCAGAAGTTAAATATAAAAACCATAAAGATCTATCCAAAATCCATAGACGAAATGATCAAAGCAATTCGGGATATTGGAATTATCATAAACAAGGAAAAAAGAGCAAATTTCATTGCAGACAGCCTGCAAACCGAATTGTCTAAACTTGAGTTAAGTTCTGCTTTAGCGGGACTTGACTTAAGTTTGAATATCAACTCCAACCATTCCGAAGATCAAGATGCAAGAATTTCTCCGGCAGAGACCATTCGGAAGGTTTCCGATTTTCCTAATTCAACTATTTCAACCGATTCAACTAATTCACTAACTGTTTACATCGAAATCTACGGAAATCCGATCATGAGTGTTTCCGATAAATCTTTTGTGGGTGAAGTCGTGCAGGCAGCAGGCGGGAATAATATTTTTTCGGAACTACCGCGGGATTATAGTAGAATCAAACCGGAGCAAGTCATCGAAGCAAATCCGGAGATAATCATCTTAACTTATCCGGGAATCGATGCTGTTCAAATAAAAGAAAGAAAAGGTTGGGAAGTTATTTCAGCCTGTAAAAGTAATAGAATTTATACAGTCGAAAATATCGATCCTGATTTAATTTTACGAGCTTCACCGAGAGTTATCGAGGGAATTAAAAAATTGAAGAAGATTTTTAAGGGTGCTAATAAAAACAAAAGATAAATGAAAAAAAGAACTCTAATCTCGCTCATCATCACACTTTTTTCAATTGCCTTGATCTATCTTTATCTGAATTTCCAATCACCTTCTACCCATATCATGATGTCCGTCAG